>JANNNE010000189.1:0-30264 GCA_031398385.1 Ideonella sp. | reverse complement strand
GCCGCATCCTCGCTGGAGTACCCCTCGGCGATCGCCCTCCAGAACGGCCATCGCTCTGATCGATGCAACACTGGCGGCCTCCCAGGCGAGCGCAGCTTCGCCCGGAGCGATCGATCCGACTTCAACTTCTTCGTGCTCATGAACACCTCCGATCAGGAAGTGTTGCGACGATGGGTTGAATTCACCCAATACGTGTCAATCCGCTATAGCGAGCGGCTGGGCGAAGCCGGCATCGAGCCTTCGGTGGGCAGCACCGGCGACAGCTACGACAACGCGCTGGCCGAAACCATCAACGGGCTGTACAAGGCCGAGATCATCCACCGGCGGGGGCCCTCGAAGACGCGCGAGGCGGTCGAGCTAGCCACGCTCGAATGGGTCTCGTGGTTCAACCACCATCGCTTGCTGGAGCCGATCGGCTACATCCCGCCGGCCGAAGCCGAGGCGAACTACTGGCGCCAACGAGCCCAGATTTGCGATGGCAACTCACTGTCGCATCGGACCATCACATCACAGGAGGGTTGAACCATGAATACATAGGCCCAACGGGGGGGCCTCCGGCGGCCCCTGCGGGGGGCTGGAATAATGAAAGCTCGAGTAGCCAAGAGAAGTCAGACCACGCCGGTTTGACTCAAGCCAACCGGCCTCCTCGAAACCCGGTGCGGTCCACCAAGCCAGAGCAAGACGGTCGCGGGGATATCGGGTGCGGCGGGTGGTGCATCGGCGACGATCGGTGCTGTGGCGGCGGCGACCGGGTTGACCGTCGTGACCCACAGCAGCGGGGCGGCGATCCTCACGGGCTCAGCGGGATATATCGCGGGCACCATCGGAACCGCGGTCGTGGCGCCCATCATCCTCGGAGTCGGGCTGGTGGTGGGTGGGGCCGCCGTGACCGTAGAACTTGTATGCGCGCCTCAAAATCATCCCGACCAAGTAGCAAAGGTCATTGCTGCCGCGAAGACGTTCTACGCTCGACTTAAACAAGTCATGCCCAGTTCAGACTTGGCCATTGGGGAGAAGCCGATGATCATCGGACCGCGTACAGACCGGGCCATCGTCACGGTGAGGAAGGCGACGTCGGATCTGTGGAGATACGTCTACAAGCGATCCGTCGCACCCACGACGGTGCCGATGAAAGGTCCGGAAAGCTGAAACCGAAATCGGATCGGGTTCGGTTCGGCGTTCGGCGACGCAACTCGTTGATTCACATCGGGAAAACAGCCGGAGCCGCTCGGGCGCCCGCATCAAGGTTCGGCATCTGGTTCGGCATGGCGAGAGCCACAACGGCCGCCACGGAAAAGGCCTTACTAATCATGAACTTGGACGCACCGGCGGCGCCAATTTTCCGGTTCTCTTAATCCGTAGGTCGAGTGTTCGAGTCACTCAGGGCCCACCAAGTATCAAGAGGGTTAGCAGGTTGGCGCCTGCTAACCCTTTGTGCTTTCTGCTCGCCAAGTCGCCATTGTGGTCGCCATCGGTGATGAGATGTCATGAGACGTCTTGACACTTTCGGCCCGGTAGGCAGAGCCAACTTGACACCGCAGGTTTTCTTGTAAGCATCCAGGAGATAGGGCAATGGCGACCTGCATGGCGCCTCGGCCGCACGGAGAGACGTTCCAGTTCGACTGGAGCGAGGAAGGGCTGGTGGTCGGCGGCATCTACTACCGGGCGCAGGTCTCGCACATGAAGCTGTGCTCGAGCCGCGCGTTCTGGCTGGTGGCCTATCCGAGCCAGGGCTACGAGATGCTGTTCGACGCCCACACCCGCAGCTTCGCCGCGCTCGGTGGCGTGGCCCGGCGCGGGATCTACGATTTAGTTCCCGGGAACAGAATCGTAGAGGACGAGGACGACAGCCGCGCGGCGGTGAGCGTCGGGAACTTGGCCAGCGTCTCCAGGAGGAAGGGTCGGAACGGATCGACCCGGCTGGGCCGTCCCGCAAGTGAAATTGGTGCGCGACGACGGCACCCGGGTCCAGCTTGGCCCGGGGATTAACCGCCGAAAAGTCAGACTTCAGCGTTTGGCGCCCGGCAAATCGATCACATAGTTCGGGTTGTCGATGTTGTCGTTCTTCAACACCCCCTTCGGACCGCTTTCGGTCGTGGTACCGGAATTCGGCGGATTGTTGCTGCTGTCGTTACTCAGGTTTCCCTGACCGGAGCTTTTTTCGAAGCCGTTGTTGGAGAGGCTCGCGCCGCCGGCCACGGCCTTGGACTCTTCGATGGTGAGAATACGCATGAGTGTCTTCCTTGAATGGGGTGATGCGGGGCCCCGAATATCGATTAAGCGGTTCGTGAATGCAAGCATTCTTCGCCGCACGCTCGACGCACCCACACAGTGCCATTTGCAGGGTCTGACGCTCCGATGTGATTGGGTTGCCGTCGAAGCCTGGGCTTGTTGACGCCAGAAGTTGACCTCGGCCTCAGCCGGTGGGAGGTAGCCGATGGGCTCCAGCTGGCGATGGTTGTTGACCACGCGATCCACTCCAGCGTTGCCAGCTCGACCGCCTCACGCGGACTGCTGCGCTGCCTTGTAACCCCCTTGTCAAGGCGGCGCACGGCATCGCCAATCGCCATGTCGGGCGCCCATCTGCGCGTGCCTGCTTGCGGCTGCCTAGGTTCGCGCGGCTGCCGCCACCGCCGGCTTGGCCGCGTGAGATGCCCGGAAGCTGTCCTGCGGCAATGCCGGCTCCTGGCCGTCAGCGTGAAATCGGCGTGTCCGCCGGAAGCTAACCCTGGCATGCCTTCGCGCCGAACGGCGGCTTACTGGGCACGGCTGCGAACTGGCGCTCCCAGCCAGAAGCTGACCTTGGCAAGCTCGGCGGAGCACCTTCTTTAAACTGGCTGCTGCCTTTCAGCTTCGATCAGTTGAACGACAGCAGCCGCCGAGGTCAGACGTGCCGAGTCGACGAACAACAAGACCCAGCGCCACGAAAACGCTCGGCCGTCCTCAGCTCACAGCGCAACTCTATGCATGGGAAGCAGCGATTCATGGCTCCTTAGTAAAGAACGCGCTGTCGAGCATGATGCGGTCGATGTAATTCGGCCCAACTGTCGCGTCCTGGATGACGTATGCAAAATATACACGCCGGTTGGCCCACGAGGGGTGGGCGACGAGTTTGCTCCATGCCGTCTGGCTGCCGTCGCTCGCAAATACGTTGCCCAAGGAGTCGAAAATGTTGCAATTGGTGCGCGCGCCGGTGAAATCTGAATCCACCCAGCCATCCTTGCCGAGTTGCCCACAATGGGCCGGATCAAGATAAATTACGTGATAGCCAAGATCGTCATTCACTTCGAGGCTGATGCGTGGCGACCCGCCGCTATTCGATGTCCCGGGGGGAGTAAAGAAGCTGACCCGAATCTTCTTGACGTCTTTCAGCTTGTGGTCCCACCAGTTGCGGAATGAGTAGTAGGCAAAGTCGGTGAGATCGTCTGACTGATCGCCGAGCTTGATTGATTGCCCTTTTGCCCCACCATCGGCTGAGACTCCTGTCACCCAATTGGCGTTAAAGGTGTCCGGGGTGGCTCCCATGACGTCTGGACGATGAGGCCGCTTGCCATCTGCGGCTGCCGAAGTCGTGACTAGAAGCGCTGCAGCAAGTACCGATAACGAAACGGAAAACGAGAGTCTGCTCATGGCTTTTCCTTAATGTAAGACCGGGGGGGGGGAAGAACTTCCGCGGGGCAGAAAGTATGCGCCTTCCGCGGCCGAATGCAATGACTTGAGAGCGAACTCCGCGAGGGAGCCACCGCGCAGCGCAACGGGTTGCAACTGCCCAAAACGCCGAAGCCTGTGCGAACCAGCGCGGGAGGGAGGGGTTCTGCGCGACGGGTTACGGTCGAACGACGGCTCGCCCCAGCGGATCCCATAGCCGAACCCACTACCCGGTAACCTGCGCTCTCGCCGACCGATGCATGTTGATGCAGTCAGCGAACGACGGCAACGGGTCCCTATGTAGAGATTGACAGCGACCCCTATGCGCAGGGCGCAACCATGTGCAGATGGTTCTGCGCAGATGAGACCGCCCCTATGACAGCCGGAGTTTGGGGCCGGCGAAGTCTCTGCATAGTTACAGCGTCTGTAGGAATCGCATGAGCGAATCCGGTGCCCTGTACCGACCCAACTTGGTGTCGGGCGCATGCAACCGCGCGAGTGCTTTCTCCTTCATCGCGAGGTCGGCCTCGACGTAGCGATGTGTCGTCATCGGACTCTCATGCCCAAGCCACAGGGCGATCACTGTGAACCGGACGCCAGACTGCAGCAGATGCATGGCGCTCGTGTGCCTCAGCGTGTGGGGGGAGACGCGCTTGTTGAGCGAGCCCGGGTGCTCGGCTGCAGCGCGGGCCACAGCGATGTCCAGTCGTTGAGCGACGTTGGATCTGGACATCGCCTGACCGTCGCGGTTGGGCAGCAAAGCGGCCTCGCCTCGCAGCGTCGGATTCAACCGCAGCCAGGCCCGGATCTCAACGACGGTGGCGTCCCACAGTGGTATCGACCTCAGCTTGCGACCCTTGCCGCGCAGGTGCACGCAGGCGCCGCCCTCCAGCACGACATCGACCACACGCACGCCGATGATCTCGGACACTCCGGCCCCGGTGTTGTAGAGCATGGCCAACAGCAGGTGGTCGCGCTGCGACGACCAGCTTGCTCCCGGCTGCCCGAGCACGGCCTCCATCTCGTCCCGGCTGAGGAAGCCCAACATCGGCCGCTCGAAGCGTTTCATCGGGACGGCCAAGGCTCGCTCGACATCGTGAAGCGATGGCACGTCACGCCGGCCAGCGAACTTCAGGAATGCCCGCAGCGCAGTCAGCCTGAGGTTGCGGCTGCGGACTGTGTTCTTGCGCCCGCACTCCAGATGATCCAGGAAGGCAAGGATCAGTTCGGGCCGGATATCCGCAAGCCGCATCGCCGTCGGCGCCTTCCTCAACTCGCCGCTGGCGAAGTCCAGGAACAGCATCAGCGCATCGGGGTAACAGGCCACGGTGCACGGGCTGACCGCACGCTGTGCGACCAGGTACTCGGTGAAGAACTGCTGCACCAGTGCGGCGAACGACGGTGGCCTCGGTGCGGTGACCTTACGCATGTTCCACCTCCGCGTGCGCCATGAATGACTCGAACCGTCCGGCGGCCAGCGCCATCAACTCCGGCACCGCCGAGAGGTACCAGTAGGTGTTGGTAACCATCGCATGCCCGACGTAGGTCGACAGTGACAGCATCGCCTGATCGAGATCGACTCCCTGGGACTGCCACTGCACGATGCGCCGAACGACGAAGGTGTGCCTGAGGTCATGGATGCGCGGGGCATGATGGGCGCCCCGGTTGACCCAGCCAAGTTGCCGGCGCAGTTCAACGAAGACGTTGTGTACCTGGCTATCGCCCAACGGCAAGCCTCCCCGGCGACCTCGAGTGCCGATGAAGAAGGCCGCGTCGTCCACAGCGGGTTCGCCCGTCAGGTCGCGCATCCAGCGATACCGACGCAGGGCGTCCACGGTGCTCTGGTGCATTGGCACTTGACGCGACTTGCCGAACTTCGCCTGGTGGATGCGCAGCATCCCGGCCTTGAGATCGACTTCCATGTTGCGCAGTGACAGCGCCTCGCCGACCCTCAAGCCAGTGGATGCGATCAGACCGAACAGCGTCTCGTAGACCACGCCGCGAAATCCGGGAGCAGGCCCGAGCCGCCGCGCTGCCGCCAAGAGATCGACCACCTCCTGTTCGCTGTAGATGTGCGGCGCCTGCCGCGTGGGTAGCCGTCCGAAGATGGCGTCGTCGGGAACCTCGGTGCGCGGCTCGAATTGCTGCAGCCAGCGCATGAAGGTGCGCAGCTTCTTCAGTCGCCCCGCCCAGGTGTGCGGGTTACTGCTGACGCAGCTGTCGCGTCGCGCCCAGTCGGCCATGACCTCCACCGTCAGCGGGCCGCGATGGTTCACGGACTGAACGTGACGCGCGAAGCTGCGCAAGTATCCGGCCTCGTCGCGACAGGCGAACCCAAGACGGTGGCGCTCGGTCAAGTAGAGATCAATGCGCGGCTGCAAAGAGGCCGGCGCGCTCATGCTGCGCTCCCAGGCCAGGGCAAGGCGACCTCGGCAAGCTTGCGGCTGTCGAGCTTGGCGTAGATCATCGCGGTGTTCAGCGAGCGGTGCCGCAGCACGTCGGCCACCTCCTTCAGCGACGAGCCGCCGGCCAGCAGCCGGTTGGCCATCGTGTGGCGCAGCAGGTGCGAGCGCGTGTACGGCAGTCCGGCGCGGCCATAGGCCTGGCGGATCGTCTTGCGGACGAGATCACGGCCGACGGGCTCGTCGCGGGGTGCCACGTTGCGCACGAAGACGGCGCGGTTGGAGGTTTTCGGGCGCTCGTGCTTCAGATACGCGGCGATGGCCTCGCCAGTGGTCACTGGCAGTGGCAGCACGTCTTCGCGGCGGCCCTTGGTGTGGCGCAGCGTGATGGTGCCGGCGCGCCAGTCGATGTCGTTCAGGCTGAGCCGGGCGACCTCGCCGCTGCGAAGCCCGAGGTCGAGGGCGCAGCGCACGATGGCATCGGCACGCCGCATCGCTCGACCGGCATGACCGAGCGATGCAACCAACTGCTCGACCTCCTCGGACGTTAATCCGTAGGTCGAGTGTTCGAGTCACTCAGGGCCCACCAGAAATTCTCGAGAGATCAAAGCACCGGCGTCGGGAGGCGTCAGGTGCTTTTTTCTTGGGCCGCCCCGTTGATGCAGAACCTCGATGGTCGGTCGGCCGCGCCCTGGGCCTGCTTCGGTGATTGGGCACATTGACCCGCCGGGCTGGCCCGGGCGAGCGACCCATGGGGGGGGTCCGACGGGACCGCCCGGTGGCGCCGGTGGGCAACCTGCCACCCGCGTGATCGGCCGTCGTTGGGGTGTTCTCGGGGCGGCCGCGCGTTGGGCGCCGACCGACGCCGGCCGAAACTGGAGAACTGGCAAACTGGGAAGCTGCGGCTGAACGAGTAGCACCTGTTGCTTGACTGCAAACAAGCAAACAACCGCGATTCCTTCAAGCCGAGGGTCGGCGATCTTGGCGCAGGATGATCTGACACGTATCGGAAGTATCAAAGTTTCGTAACGCCCGCGCCCGATGACTAGGGTTTGCCAGCGCGCGCTAGAGACGTGTCCTACAGTGCCCCGCGCCGGCGGCCGATGCCGCGGCCGCGTGCCTGCTGTCATATTCACTGCAGCAGAGCCCAAACGCCTACACGGACATCCACATGACATCAGCCCATACCAGCCACGCAAAAACTGAACAGCAGCACGCCTTTGCAGACGCCGCGCACGGCGCTAGTGGTTGCGGGGGTGGTGCTCTGTTTTAGCCTGCTGTCACTGTCAGCCAGCCCCAGCCCGCGTGATCTTCACGCCGCGAACGCCCCGGTCTTGACCCCCGTGTTGTTGCGCGGCTGATTCGCAAGCCCAGAAGATCGCCTGGGCTGGTATGAGACCCCAGTCTTGAGGATAACCGTGATGACTACGCCCGAGCCCGGGGCTGCCAGAAGTGCCCGCCAGGCGCCCGATGCGGTCGCCGATACCCGCAGTAAAGCCGCATCGCCGTCGGGCGAATCACCCTCCTCCTCCCGTCCCGAACCGCCAGGCGCAGCCTTCGCCGCCCTGATTCCGGAGATCAGGCTCCTGGTGGGCCTGACGACCGCTGCGGTGATCATCGCCGCGCTGTATTTCGGCCGCGAGATCTTGATACCGCTGGCCCTGGCGCTGTTGCTGGGTTTCGTGCTGCACCCGCTGGTTGCCTGGCTCAAGCGGCACGGCCTGCCGTTGCTCGCGGCGGTGACGGTGGTGGTCACGCTGTCGCTCGGGGGCGTGGTGCTGGCCGGCGTCGCGCTGGGCCACCAGGTGTCTTCGTTGAGCCAGCAACTGCCGACCTACCAGTCCAACATCCGCAAAAAATTGCGCAATCTTCAGGCCGCCGCGCTCGGGCCGGGGATGTTCGACGGGGCGGTGGAAACACTGAATGTCGTCAAGCAGGAGGTGGAGAAAGCTGCCGCCGAAGATACGCCAGAGGCCGGCGCAAAGCGGCGCGCGCAGCCGCCGGCGGTGCAGCGCGTGCGTATCGATCGGACGCCGCCGACCCCGTTCGAGAACGCACTGGCCTGGATCGAGGCAGCCATCGGGCCGCTGGCCACGGCCAGCATCGTGCTCGTGTTCCTGTTTCTCGTGCTGCTCGACCGCGACGACTTGCGCGACCGGCTCTTGCGCCTGCTCGGCGGCAGCCTGCACCGTTCGACCGACGCGATGGACGAAGCTGGTCGTCGAATCAGCAAGTACCTGACGATGCAGCTGGTCGTCAATTTGACCTACGGCATCCCGATGGCCGCAGGCCTGTGGTTGATCGGCGTGCCGGGCGCGCTGCTGTGGGGCGCTGTCGCATCGATCATGCGCTTCGTGCCCTACGTGGGACCGATGATCAGCGCGGTGGCGCCGATCGCGCTGGCCTTCGCCGTCGACCCGGGCTGGAACATGGTGCTGATGACCGTGGGCCTCATCGTGCTGCTCGAAGTCGTCAGCAACAACGTCGTCGAGCCCTGGTTATATGGGGCGAGCACCGGCCTGTCGGCCATTTCGCTGATTGCAGCGGCGACCTTCTGGACCGCGATCTGGGGCCCGATCGGCCTGATCCTGTCGACGCCGCTGACCGTGTGCCTGCTGGTGATCGGGCGCCACCTGCCACGGCTGGGCTTTCTCGATGTGTTGCTGGGCAGCCAGCCGGCGCTCGATGCCGCCACGCGCATTTATCAACGCCTGTTGAGCGGCGAGGTCGAGTCCGCGGTCGAGGTGGCCGGCGAGGAGGTCGTCGAGGCCGACGTCGCTGCCTTCTACAACGTGACCGGGCTGGCCGTGCTTCGCATGGCCACGCTTGACCACACCAGCGTGGCCAGCGCCGAACATCGGCACCGCCTCGTGGTCGGCATGGACGCCTTGATCGACAGCATGATCGAGCAGCACCCACCGCATGCCAGTGACGCGGCATCAACGGTGGTGTGCATCGGCGGCAAATGGGAGACCGACACGTTGGCCGCGCGCATGCTCGCGCATGCGCTGTCGCTTGGCGGACTGCCAGCGACCCATCACCCGTCAGGGCTGATGACCGCCGACTACATCGACCGCCTGGAACTGGCCGACGCCACGACCGTGTGCCTGTCCTTCTTCAGCCCCGAGCCCAAGCCTGCGGCGCAGACGTTCTGCCGCCGGCTGCGCCGCCGCTGGCCGCACCTGCGCGTGGTGCTGGCACTGTGGAACGCACCGCCTGACCTGCTCGACGAGGACGCGCGCCGCGAGCTCGGCGCCGACGCCGTGGTCACTTCATTGAGCGAGGCCATCATGCAGATGGCTCACGCGCTCGGCATCGACATCGAGGCCGGCTTCCTGGCCGCGCCGGTGCCCGAGAACGACGCGATCCGCGTCGCTGCGCTGCGTGACAGCGGCCTGCTGGATGAGCGCGCCCAGCCGCTGCTGGAAGCCGTCTCGCGCCGCGTCGCGGACATCTTCGACGTTCCGATCGCGATGGTGTCGCTGATCGACGCGGAGCAGCAGCACGTCCCGGCGCTGTTCGAGCAGCCGCCGCAGCAAGAACAAGGCAGCGGCGTGAGACCGCCCAGCTTGCGCGCGGAGGATCTGCAAATTCCGCGCGCGGCATCCTTGTGCGGCCACGTCGTTGCCGACGGTCGCACGATGGTGGTTCCCGATCTCGCGCGCGACCTGCGCTTTGCGGGCAACCCGGCGCTGAACGAGAAAGGCCTGCGCTTTTACGCCGGCGCGCCACTGCGCGACGCGGAGCAGCATGCGCTGGGCACCTTGTGCATCTTGGACCTGCAACCGCGCTCGCTGACACGACGCGAATTGGCACTGCTGGAATCGATGGCTGACGAACTGATGACTCAGTTGCGTGCCCAGGTCTTGACCTGGGGAGAGCTGACATCCGCGGGGCCGGTTGCGACGCAGCTGCCCTCGGCAACGGTCGGACAGCCGCTGCCGTCGGCAGGTTGAGAGGAGATGAAGTGTGGCCTCGTCGTCGATGGCGTGTTCCCGTCGGTGGGCTCGACGAACTTCGACAACCGATCGTTCCGGCTCAACGGCGAGGCCAATCTGAACGTGCTCAACAGCGACTTCGGTGCCATCCAGCGGCGGGTGTTCGACCACGACTGGGCCCTGGCTCGTCGCATCACGCTGGCCGAATGGCAGGCACGCCCTTGCACCGAGCGTTTGCTGGAGCGGGTCGCAAGCCTGCTATACCGCCAGTTGTAGGCGCCAGTCGCGGCCGCCGGCAGCGTTCAGCGGCATCTACATGCTTCGCCGCAACCTGCGCAGAGCCCAGTGGGCCAGTACGCCGGTGGCCACGCCTGTAACGCCCACCGTGACAAGCGAGGCGACAGGAGCGCCGACCGCCGCCGCCCTGAGCGGCACAGGGACCCCGACGGCTGTCGCAAGTGCAGCAGATTCTTCTGCTTCGCGCACCGGGTCAGCACTCGGCTTGCCAGTCGGGGAATCCGTCGCCGGCGTCAGCGCCGGTGTCTTCGGCACCTCGTCTTCTGCGAGGTGGCGCATCGAACCGAAGGTCTTGGCGTAGACCCAGGTGAATTCGGCTCCGATGAGGAAGATCTGCGCCGAGTAATACACCCACACGAACACCACGATCAAGGAGCCCGCGGCTCCGAAGGTGGAAGCGACGCCGCTCTTGCCGATGTAGGTGCCAATGATCAGCCGCCCGACAGTGAAGAGCAGCGCCGTGACGACGGCGCCGACCCAGACGTCGCGCCACTGCACCTGCACCCGCGGCATGATCTTGTAGATCATGGCGAACACGACTGTCGTCAGCACGAAACCGATCGACAAATTGAGCCCCTGCGCCAGCAGTTCCCAGCCCGCGAAGGCGCCGGACCACCACTTGTCCAGGGCTGACACGGCCGCACCCATGACGAGCGAGACCATCAGCAGGAACGCAATGCCCAGCACCATGCCGAACGACAGCAGCCGCGCGCGCACCAATCCCCACAGGCCGCCAGTCCGGTCTCGCACCGGCGCGCGCCAGATGCGGTCCAGCGCATCCTGAAGCTCGCCGAACACCGTGGTCGCGCCGATCAGCAACACCGCCAGACCAATGACGGTCGAGAGCACACCTTGCGCCGGCTTGTCGCTGACGCTGGCCAAGACGGCCTGGACCGCCTTGGCCGCGTCAGCACCGAGCAGGGATTGAAGCTGCCCGAAAACCTCGCCACGCACGGCGTCCTCGCCGAAAACGAGCCCGGCAATCGAGATCACCACCAGCAGCAGGGGCGCCATCGAAAAGACGCTGTAGTAAGACAGCGCCGCGCCCATGCTCGGCGCGTAGTCAGCCACCCATGCGCTTGCCGCTGCCTTGACCAGTTTCAGCCATGAGGGGCGGGATTCCTTCAACGGTTCCAGATTGACCGGCTCGCCGATCGCATCACTCATGGCAGCCCCGCCGTGGTGACGGGCGTCGGACCCTGCCGATGGGGCCTCTCGGCAAGCACATGTTCTGCATGGAAAACTCCTGAAATGGTCGAAGAATCTGGACGACTTGCCTTGCGCATGCCGCAGCCGCTGCGAGCGCTGCGGCGCAAGGCGCGCCTCAAGGCTGCGCGGTCGTGAAAGCCTTGGTCGTACTGGGCAAGCCGTGATCCAGCCGTTCGTACTCCGAGATGACCTGCGCGCCGAGCAGCAGCAAAGTCGCCGCCAACTCCAGGCTGAGCAGCACCGCGATCGCGGTCGTCAGCGAGCCGTAGACGGTGCCGATTTGCGACAAGGTTGCGAAGTACCACACCAGCAGGTGACGCGAGATTTCCCAGAGCACGGCTGCCACCACGGCGCCGACGAGCGCGTGCCGCAGGGACAAGTAGCGACGGGCATCACCATGTAGATCGAGGTCAGCATAAAGATTTCGCCGCCCAGGCCCAGCATATAAAGCAGCGTGCCCGAAAGACCGCTCAGCGACCAGGTGCGCCAGAGGAACTCGATGCTCTGAGTTCGCATCACCTGCAGGCTGCCGGCCACGAGCGTGACGACGAGCAACCCGACGCCCAGGTGCGACCGGATGCTGCAGCAACAGGGTTGTCCGATGACCCGGGCGAAGTACGGTATGCCTCAGGGCCAAGGTCTTGTAGCTTCAGCGACGCATTCGCGTGGCTACCTGGCCCAGCGCAATGGCCAGCGCTGCACCGCCCAGCACCTTGACCACTTCCGGATGTTTTGCATAAAAGGCGCCAACCCGATCAAGCACGCCGGGGTCCTGACGCTGCGCTTCGGTGGCGAGTTCGCGCACCTGGTCCGGCGTCAGCTGCGAGAGGTCGCTGGCCGAGATCTGCGTTGCGTCGGGCACACCCCCACCGGCGCCTGCCGATTTTTGGAACATTCGGCCGAGTGCGCCGCCTGCGACGCTGCTGAGCAGAGCCGGACCCACCGATTTGATGAGTTGTCCGAGCAGGCCAGCCTGTTGCTGCCCGTTCGAGCCGCCGAACAGACTGGCCGCCATCTGGCCAAAGTCAGGCGTCTTGTCGGAGCGGAAGGCTTCGGCAAGGCCACCCGCAAGCACCGAGGAGGGCACCTGGCGCGCCACTTCGTCGAAGTCTTCTTGCGTGTCGGTGGGTCGGTCGAGATACAGCTTCAAGATGTCAATGGCGTCCATGGTCGTCTCCAATGTGAAAGGACAAATGAAAAGGCCCTCAAACAACCGTGAGGGCCTGTTCTAGGACTGCGGACGAATTAACGTGCGCGGCCCCGCCGGAAGAAGTTCACGATGGCCAGCAGCACGATGGCCCCGAGCAGTGACACGCCCAAACCGGCCAGGCTGAAGTCGCTGCTGTTGATGGTGCCGGTGCCGAACATCGGCGCCAGGAACCAACCACCGAGCATGGCGCCGACAATGCCGACGACGACGTTCAGAATCATCCCCTGCTGCGCGTCAGTCTTCATGACCATGCTCGCGACCCAACCGATCAGGCCACCAACGACCAACCAAATGATGAAGTTCATGTTTCTCTCGGTTTTTAAGTAATGTGCCCGCAGCTTATTGGGATAACCGGTGCGGCTTTGTCAGAGAACGGTGCGTTCCGCTGTCGGACGAGGCGTGCCATCCGAGGGCACGCTGCGCGCGCGTCAGGGCTGCTCACGCCACGAGCGGCTTGCGGCGCGCAAAACCGCTTCCAAGCGCTGGGCCCACCAGCACCAGCGCTTTGATGGAAAACGACCCGGCTAGGACCACCCCCACACCACGCCGGGGCTTTCACTGACACGCTGCTTCTCAGCCAGGCGTGACGATGTGTGCGCGAGGCCGCTGGCCCCGCGGCCCCCAGTCAACTCCCCAAAGGACCTGCTATGACCGAAGACAAGAATCCCCAGAACAAAGACTTGATTACCGGCGAACCAGGCTCCCATCCGGTGGGCACTGGCGTTGGTGCGGGCAGTGGCGCGATCGCTGGTGCGGCAGTCGGCTCGGTGGTCGGCCCCGTCGGAACGGTGGTTGGCGCGGTGGTCGGTGCCATCGCTGGCGGCCTCGCAGGCAAGGAAGTCGCTGAGCATGCCAACCCGACAGCCGGTGGCGCACCCAGCGAGCACAAGTTGGGCACCGGTACCGGCGCAGCCGGCGGTGCATTGGCTGGTGCCGCAGTCGGCTCGATGGCCGGCCCGGTCGGTACCGTCGTTGGCGCCGCCATCGGTGCAGCCGCTGGCGGCTCGGCCGGCCGCGGCGCTGCCGAAGTGGTGAACCCCAAGCGCAGCGACGACCTGGCTGATCACAACCTGGGTTCTGGCGTTGGCACCGGCGGTGGTGCTCTGGCTGGTGCAGCGGTTGGCGCGATGGGTGGGCCGGTGGGCGCGGCTGTCGGTGCAGTGGTCGGCGCAGTCGCCGGCAGTGCCGCAGGCAAGGGCGTCGCCCAGACCTTCAACCCGAAGGCCGAAGATGATTTCTGGCGCGACAACTACCACCGCTCGCCTGACTATGTGACCGGCTACACCTACGATGACTACGCACCTGCATACCGCACCGGCTACGAGGCCTTCGGTCGCTATCCCGGCTCGACATACGATTCGAACGAAGCGACGTTGCGCAGCGACTGGGATCGTGCCAAGGGCAATTCGCGTCTGACCTGGGAACAGGCGAAGAACGCGACCCGTGCCGGCTGGCACCGTGTCGAGCGCGCCATTCCGGGCGACTTCGACGGCGACGGCCGCTAACACCTGGCGCGCTGACGCGCCGATGGAACAAGCCGGCCTCGTGCCGGCTTTTGCTTTGCGCCCAGCATGGGCGCGGAGACGGCACCTGCCCACGCTGGGTGGCCCATCGGCGCGCGGCGGGTTCTTGTCGCGCTGGGCGCACGGAAGCATCGAACGTGCCGGTTCTGGTGAATCGATCGGCACTCCCCTAGTTACGGCACAACGTGGTGATTCGGCTTGTCGACGGGGTCCTGAAAATTTATGCTCCGCCTTGGCCCGGGATGGCCTGCACGGAGATCCGCCATGACGCTGCAATTGCCTGTGGTTCCTGTGGGACGGCTCTTCAAGCCCGAGAAAAAGGTCGAGGGCGCTTTCACGTTCTTCACGGTCGATCTCACGAACAAGTTCGACGTTGGTTTACCTGGGCACATCGTGAGCACCATCCGGGCCACCTTCGATCAGACGAAGACGAGAGATCTGCCAAAAGGGGGATCTACCGTGATCCGGGAGACCATTGACATTCCTTGCACGCTCAAGGTCTTCACGCCCGACGGGGTCGAGTTCAAGAAGAAGGACATCTCACTGCTCGACCTTCGCAAGTTCCGAACGCCGCGAGGGCGGCCGACGGGGCCGTGGTCTTGCACGCTCGTCGGCCGGACCGCACCCATCCCCATCGACCCACTGTCACCGGTCCACGATTCCGACGGGTTCTTGTCCCTCAAGATCGTCGAGAACGTGAGTGACGAAAGTGCACCGCCGCTCGTCGACAACCAGCCGATCCCCAAGGCGGGGGCGCGTTTTTCGTTCGACCTGTACCGCGTGGGTCTGTTCACCACCGAGATCTTCACGGTGCAGCCCTGGAAAGGGACCACCCGTTTGATCGACCCGGATGGGCAGGTCGTCGCCACGACGAGTGGCAAGCGTCTGAGCTTCGATGTCGGGCTTCGGCACCTGCGCAGGCCCCGCAACGCGGGTAAACAGGCGGCCGCGGTCGCCAAGTGGACGCTGGAGGTGACGCCTCGGGCCACACTCGCGTTCACCCAGGCGCGGATATCGGCCACGGTCATCGCGACCACGACCATCCGCACGGCGGCGATCACCGATCGGATCTCCAGGTTGATCGGGCCACGCGGCAGTTTCGTCAAGGTCTTCGGCGAAAACAGCGGAGGCCAGGCGATTGCGCGCTTCGTGATCACCGACCCGGTTGCGGCCGAAACGATCAACATGCACGGCCTCGCGAAACGATTCATCCTCGACCCGGAGCGCGGTGGCGACATCGTCCCGGGCAAGGCCTACACGATCGCGAGCGGACCTGAACAGAAGACATTCGCGGTCAAGACCGAGCGCATCACCTTGGGCTTCGACGTCAGCCGCGTCAAGGTGGGCACCATCGACTTCGAGGTGGGCCCGGGCGTCAAGCTCGGGGCATCGGTGCCCGCCGTGCGCCTGTCGGTCGCCGTGTCCGGCGAAGCTGGGGTCACGTTCAAGGGCGTGAAGGTGGCGACTGCCAAAGTGCGAGGCGGCCGCATCGACGTCGAGATCGGCATCAGGTTCGAACCTGACGGCACCGCGACGATTGTCAAGTCCTTCCCCGACAAGCTGGTCGATATCGACCTGTCGACCGAGGCGACGGTGCTAGGCGCACTGTTAGGGGCCATCCCCCTCTTCATCCTCGAGGCGGCCATTGAACTGAAGGAGAGCGACATCAATGCCGGCCTGGTCGAGGCGGTGGACACCCTGTTTTCAGAACCGACGCTGCTCTCGCTCACGCTGTTGATGATCCATGGCGGGCACTTCAGATACCTCCCGCCGCGCATGGCCGGTGATGCGATTTTTCTGGACTACGTGGCCCCGGTGGAACCGGAGCCGCGGCCAGACCCACGGTACCGGGGTGCGATCGGGCGCAAGGTCGAGCAGCCGCGGCCCGGTGCCGTCAAATTCACGCCCGCCACGATGGCAGACACCTGGACAGCCGGCAACCTCGGCAAGATCGAGCACGTGGTCGTCGTCATGATGGAGAACCGGTCGTATGACCACGTGCTGGGCTACCGGGCGCGCCCGCCCATATCCGACGGCGCCGCAGGCTTGACGGAGCCGGTGGTCAAGGCCATTCAGTCGGCGTCCACAGGCGCGCTGACCGACGAGGCCACCGTGCCTGGCGGAGGCAAGTCCAAGGATGGCCCGAGCAGCCAGCCGCCTTTCCTGGTTCGCAACCTCGAGGATGCCGGCTTTCCATCAAACAGCGCCGGTTTGAAGACGCTGTTCCCGAAAAGTGTGGGTCACCGCTTCACCGACGTCGCCGAGCAACTGCGGTTCAGGGCAAGAGGCCCGGACGGGGCAAGCGACATCAACAGCCCGCGAGGCTTCCGTGACAACTTCAGGTCGCACCTGGGGACCGATGCCGAAGGGGTGGTGGCCAACGATGTGCTCGGCTTCTACGACGAAACGAGCTTGCCGTTTTTCGCTTACCTGGCCGAGCACTATGCCTACTGCGACCAGTACTTTTCGTCCCATCCCGGGCCGACCTTGCCGAACCGGTTCTATTCCCTCGTGGGCGATTTGGACCGCGACCGAACGGCGGTGCCGATCCTGGAAAACAGCAATGCGCCTGACGTGTTCAAGCTGTCCCGTGCGCACACCATCTATGACTTCCTGACGCGGTTTGGACACGACTTCCGGGTCTACGAATCCTTTCCGTCGCTGACGATGTTGCGCCTGTTTGCGCGTTACGCCACCGACACCGACAAGATCGTCCCCCTGGGCGACAACTTCGAAAAATTGCGCGCCGATGTGAAGAAAGGTGACCTGCCGGCGCTGGTGGCCATCGAGCCGCGGATGCACAGCGCGCCGGAGAACGACGACCACACGCCGCACGCCGACATGTTGCTGGGCCAGCATTTCATCAAGGGTGTTTACGACGCCCTGCGCGCCAACCCGGCGGTCTGGTCCAAGACCTTGCTTGTGATCACCTACGACGAACATGGCGGCTTCTACGACCATGTGGTGCCGCACGCTGCGGATGCCCGGGGCGTGGATGCCAACCCGTCGGGGCCGATCACGGACACGGTCGACGTGAATGTTCCCGGCACCGGCGGAGACAAGACGAAGCCTCCCGTTTCTCCTGCGGAGATCATTGCCTATGGGGTGCGCGTTCCCACCTTCCTGGTCTCGCCCTGGGTTGCCAAGGGCAAGCTCGTATCGGAGGTGTTCGACCATTGTTCCATCCTGAAGACGGTGCTTGCCCGCTTCATGGGTGATGCAAGGCCGTTCATGAGCGACCGCGTCGAAGCGTCTCGCTCGTTCAATGAGGCGCTGACGGAAACTGCGCCGCGCATGGGTGTTCCGAACTTCGCATTCCCCATGCCCGCACCCGTTCCAGACGCTGCCAGGAAACGCAGCACACCGAGCCGCACCACCAAGATCGTCACGCCACCGATCTCGCGCCGCCAGATGGACGAAGGCAATGTCGACTATCACAGCCTGACCGGCTGGTGGGCGAGGCAGCTGGGCCGCTGAGATATTGACAAGCCGGCATACGGTGAGACCTATCGCTGGTCGGGACTTTATGGCGCGGCGGGGGTAACGGCCGACACCGCAATGACCGGAGGTTGCACGACGGACGATGATGCGAAACCCGAATCTCAGCGCACGTCGCTTTCGTCGGCACGTCTGACTCAGCCGCCGCGGTATCGGGAAGTCTCTTTTCTCCGAAGCGAATGAGCCGGCCCGATCACCGGCTCAGCCGAGTCGTCTGGGAAGTTGCTGCTTCGGTGGGTTGCCGATATCGAACCCGTGATCGTGACGCCAGTCGGTAAGGTCGTGGCGCTGCCTGACGATTTCCCATCATCAGAACAGTTGGCCGACATTAAACAGCGCCAACACGCCCAGTATGGCGAAGATGATTGCGGCGATGCCGTGAACCAGCTTCATCGACACCTTGCCTGCAATCTTTTCACCCAGGAAAACTGCCGGTACGTTGGCCAGCATCATGCCGAAGGTGGTTCCCAGCACGACCTGGATGAGGTCGGGATAGCGCGCCGCCAGCGTGACGGTGGCGATCTGCGTCTTGTCTCCCATCTCCGCGAGAAAGAACGCGACGACCGTCGTGCCGAATACGCCGAAGCGCCACTTGCCGCCGGCCGCGTTTGCGTCGATCTTGTCAGGAATCAGCATCCAGCCGGCCATCGCCAGGAACGACAGGCCGATCACCCACCGAAGAATCTCGGGCCCGACAGCCTGCGCCACCCAGCCGCCCACGGCCCCTGCCGCCGCGTGATTCACCAAGGTGGCGACCAGAATGCCGAGGATGATGGGGATGGGCTTTCGAAATGCGGTGGCCAGGACGATGGCCAGCAACTGTGTCTTGTCGCCCATTTCACCCAGGGCAACCACGCCGGTCGAGACGAGGAAAGCTTCCACGCAAACTCCAGGGGCCAGCAAAGATGGCGACTGCACAGCATCCCCGGCCCATCCGGAGGCAGCGCAGTCAAAGGTCTTGCCAGGCTTGAAGCTGTCCGAACCATGACCACAAGGGCCAAGTGTGTTGACGCGGACCCCTGCGGGCGCAGGGCGGCTACTCCCCAATGACGGGTAGGCGGCAAGTATAGCGAGCCACGCTTGCAGTGGCGGAAGACTCCCAGCGCTTCGGCGCCATCATCCGCGAACACTGCATCGTCGGCGATGACGAAGGTCTCGGGCCGCGCTTCAGATGCCTTACGATCCGTCTCGGCTTTCCCGCCCACGTAGCCTGCCAGGAGTTCTGATGCCGTCGCGCAAGTTGCCTGAAACCTGCAGACGAGGTTCATTGCGCCATGCGTCGTCTTGGCTGCTGGCGGCTTGTCTGGGCAGCACCTTCACCGGTTCCGCGTCCGGTGCCGACTCGACGCAGGTTGCCGAACTGGCCGATCTGTCGCTCGAGCAACTGCGTGAGGTGGTCGTGACGACCGTGTCGCGTGTTGCGGAGCGCCTGAACAAGGCGGCAGCCTCGGTTCATGTCATCAGCTCCGACGACATCCGCCGCTCTGGTGCCACTACGCTGGCGGAGGCACTGCGACTGTCGCCAACGCTGAACGTGGCCCGGGCCGATACCAACCAGTACGCCATCAGCGCCCGCGGTTTCAACAATGTGTTGGCCAACAAGATGCTGGTGCTGATCGACGGGCGAACCGTCTATACGCCGCTGTTCTCGGGCGTATTCTGGGAAGCGCAGGATGTCGATCTGGCGGACGTCGAGCGCATCGAGGTCGTGACCGGGCCGAGCACCGCGTTGTGGGGCAGCAATGCAGTCAACGGGCTGATCCACGTCGTCACGCGCTCTTCGGCCGGAACCATTGGTGCAGCCGGTCAGTTGATTGCCGGAAACCACGAGCGCGGTGCGTCGGTCCGATATGGCCGACAGCTGGGCGACCAGGCAAGCTTTCGCATCTACGGCAAAAGTTACGACCGCGATGGCTCGCACCGCGCCAACGGCAGCGCTGTCAACGATGACGCGAACGGTGCCCAGATGGGTTTCCGCGCCGATTGGGCGCGCTCCGGCGAGAGCATTTCGTTGCAGGGCGATGCTTACCGCGGCCGCGTCAACCAAGCGCCGTCTCCGCGGCGCATAGCAGGCGCCAACCTGACCGTCCGCTGGGAACGCACGTCTGCCAACGGGAATGCGGCCAGTGTGCAGGCGTATGTCGATCAGACCTACCGCAATCATCCCGGAAGCTTCCGTGAGCGATTGACCACCTTCGACATCGCCGCGCAATACAGCATGCGGCCGGTGCCGAACCACATGCTGGTGATCGGGGGCGGGCTGCGTCAGGGGCGCGACCGCGTCAGCACCAGCAGCCAGTTCGCCTTCGTGCCGGCGTCGCGAAACCTGAACTGGGGCCGCGTGTTCGCCCAGGATGTGATTGATCTGAGCCCGAAGCTGGCGCTGACCTTGTCGGGCAGTGTCGAGCGCAACCCCTACACCGGAACCGAGGTGCTGCCCAGCGCCCGGCTGGCCTGGCAGTTGAGCCCGGATCAGCTTCTTTGGGCCGCGATGTCGCGCGCGGTCAGGGCTCCGTCGCGAATCGACCGGGAGTTTTTCCAGCCGGCCCAACCGCCGCGTGTGGTGTTGGGCGGCGGCCCGGATTTTCGTTCCGAGGTGTCGGACACGATCGAACTGGGCTATCGCGCGCAGCCTTCCCGTGCACTGTCCTATTCGGCAACGCTGTTCCATCACCGGCACCGCGAATTGCGCAGTGTCAAGACCTCCGCCACGGGCCCGCAGTTCGCCAACGACATCGAGGGCTCGACCGCTGGTTACGAGTTGTGGGCGCGCTGGCGGCCGTCCGCCAGCTGGCGCCTGGATGCGGGCTTCGTCGGTCAGCGCGTCAACCTGAAAGTCGCGCCGGGCAAGACCGATCTGGGCGGTCTGCCGTCACTGGGCAACGATCCATCTCACTACGCCTCGCTGCGTTCGTCGCTGGACATCGGCGCCGCCTGGAGCTGGGATGTCTCGCTGCGGCGTGTCGGTGCCCTGCCCAACCCGGTGGTGCCGGCCTATACCGCCGTCGACAGCCGGGTCGGCTGGAAGGTCTCGCCCCGCGTCGAGCTGTCGCTGGTGGTGCAGAACCTGGCCGATCCCGGGCACGCCGAATGGGGTCCGGCCGCCAGCCGGGCCGAGTTCGAACGCAACGTTTTCCTGATGGTCCGTTGGCAATTGTGAAGGCCGGGGCACAGGCGATGTGTTGTTCGCGGCGAACTTCTTGCATGCGACGCGGAGCGCTGCTCTGGCCGTGGCTCATCGCGATGTTGTTTTCCGCGATCCCGGCAGTCGCGCAGGCACCGCTCGAAGCCGCCGTCAAGGCAGCCTATCTCTACAAATTCCTGAGCTATGTGGAATGGCCGGCGTCTACGGCCCGCCCGCCCGCCGGCACCGGGTCCGAAGGCGCACCGCTTGCGATCGGCGTGCTCGGGTCGGATGCCTTGTTCGTCGAATTTCAGAAGGTCATTGCGGGGCGGCAGGTGAACGGCCGGTCGTTGATTGCCAGAAAGGTGACGCCTGGCGATTCGTTCGATGGCCTGCACGCGCTCTACATCGGTCAAGCCCTGGGTACCGCCGGCATATTGAACAGCTTGAAAGGTCGTCCGGTTCTGGTCGTCACCGACGAGCCCGACGGCTTTCCCGACGGCGCAGCCCTGAACTTTCTGCTGGTCGACGGCCGCATCCGGTTTGAAGCATCGGCGGCCAGCGCCGAGCGCGCGGGCCTGCGCCTGAGCGCGCGCCTGCTGACCGTGGCCGAGCGCGTGGTGCCGCCATGAAACGGCAGGATACCGTCCGCCTGAAGGTGATTCGGGTCGTGATGATCACGACGTTTGTTGCCTTGCTGGTAAGTGCGACCGCCTTGCTCATCTACGAGCTGCTTGCGGCCCGCACCAACTGGTTGCAAGACCTCAAGACTCAGGCGGTGCTGGTCGCCCAGTCGAGTGTGTCCGCGCTCGCGTTCGACGATTCGCGGGTCGCAACGGAGAACCTTGCACTGCTGCAGCTGCGGCCGCAAATCGAGGCTGCGACCATCTACGCCGCTGACGACAAGCTGTTCGCGCAGTACGCGGTGCCCCGGCACCCGGCCGCTGCGCCGCTTTTTTCGGGCCCGCGCGAGGGGCATGAATTCAACGGTGGCACGCTGATACTTCGCCAGCCGGTGGTCCAGAACGGTGAGACGATCGGCATCATGGTGCTGCAGGCCCGATACGAGGTGTTGCCGCGCCTGTTCGGGTACGGCGCGATCCTGTTCGTCGTGATGCTCGCCAGCCTGGTGCTCGCAGCATTCATCGCGACCCGGTTGCAGCGCGCGATCACCGATCCGATCGTTGCGGTCGCGGATGTCGCGCGCGACGTGATGCAGCAGCGCAACTACTCGCTGCGGGCCCCCAAGAGTACCGACGACGAGGTGGGCCAGTTGGTCGACGCGTTCAACGACATGTTGAAGGAACTTGGGGATCAGGCTGAAGTCCTCAAACTGGCCGATCGGCGCAAGGACGAATTCCTCGCGACCCTCGCGCACGAATTGCGCAACCCGCTTGCCGCGCTGTCGACCGCATTGGCGGTGCTGACCCGCGGCGAACTGGACGCCCGCATCCGCGACAAGATGCGTCAGACCACCAAGCGCCAGATTCAGCAACTGGTCCGGCTGATCGATGACCTGCTCGAGGTGTCACGCATTTCCACCGGTCGGATGCATCTGCAGGCCGAGGTGCTGGACCTGGTCGAGCTGATTCGCCAGACCGTCGAGAGCGCCTTGCCGACCATACAAGAGCGCAGCCACGAACTGGTCGTGGCCTGGCCGAAAGCGCCCGTCTGGGTGACTGGCGACGGCACGCGGCTGGCGCAGGTATTTATCAACCTGCTGAACAACGCCGCCAAGTACACCGATCCGGGAGGGCGCATCACGATCGAGTTCGAACACTTGCCCGATGTCATCGAGGTTCGGGTGGACGACAACGGCATCGGCATCGCGCCGGAGATGCAGGAAGCCGTCTTCGGTTTGTTCGTTCAGGTCGACCAGTCGCTGGAGCGCGGACGTGCTGGCCTGGGTGTCGGCCTGTCGCTGACACGCCAGCTGGTGGAATTGCACGGCGGCACCGTGCGACTGCATAGCGCGGGGCTGGGTCAAGGTGCCAGTTTCGCGGTTCGGCTGCCGCTGGCCGAAAGCCCGTTGGTGCCGTCTCTGGCAGGCGACAACCCGACGCAGGCCCACGTGCAGCTCTCATCACACATCCTGATCGCGGACGACAACCGAGACTTTGCTGACGGCCTGGCCGAGCTGTTGCGAGACCTCGGGCACAAGGTCCGGGTGGTGGGTGATGGCAAGGCTGCGCTGCAAGCCGTCATCGCGGAGCGACCCGCCATCGGTCTGTTCGACGTCGGCATGCCAGGCTTGAACGGGTACGAACTGGCGACTGCAGTGCGTGCACTGGAGTCGGCAGATGGCATCCTGCTGGTGGCAATCACCGGATGGGGCCAGGCGGAAGACCAGCGTCGGGCTCGCGAGGCGGGTTTCGACCACCACATCGTCAAGCCGGTGGACGTCGACATCTTGATGGATTTGCTGCGCAAGGAACCGAGCGGCGCGACGTAAGCGGGCGCGCCGGACCATGGTCAGCGCTCGATCTCGACCCACACCGGCGCGTGGTCGCTCGACTCCTCGAGCCCACGCACCGCGCGGTCGACACCGGCGCTGCGCAGTCGTGATCGCAGTGGCTTGCCGAGCAGCAGGTGGTCGATGCGCAGGCCGGCGTCGCGTGGCCAGCGGTTTCGGCGGTAGTCCCAGAACGTGTAGATGCGCTGCTTCGGGTTGAGCTTGCGCAAGGCATCGGTCCAGCCCTGTCTCAGCAGCCGCGCATAGGCGGCCCGCGGTTGCGGCTGCAACAGGGCGTTGTCGAGCCACGAAGCTGGCGAATAGATGTCGTCGTCGGTCGGCACGACATTGAAGTCGCCGGCCAGCAGCACCGGATGACCGGACTTCGCGAGACCATCGGCATGTTCGATCAGCCGTTCGAACCAGCTCATCTTGTAGTCGAACTTCGGCCCAGGCCAGGGGTTGCCGTTTGGCAGATAGATCGATGCGACGATCAGGCCGTGAATGGCCGCCTCCAGATAGCGCGCTTGTTGGTCGCTCGCATCGCCTGGCAGGCTGCGTCTGATCTCGATCGGCTGCGCATCACGCGCCAGCAGCGCGACCCCGTTCCACGCCTTCTGCCCGACTACTGCGCAGCCGTAACCTGCGGCCTCCAGTTCGGCGCGTGGAAACTGCGCCTCGGTCGACTTCAGTTCCTGCAGAGCGACGATATCCGGCTGCGTCGTTTCCAGCCATGCCAGCAGGATCGGCAGTCGTTTACCGATGTGATTGACATTCCAGGTCGCTATGCGCATCGACCCAGTGTGTCACGTGCTGTGGCAACCGGGATCGCCTTGCGGTCGCGTCTGTGCGGAACCGGGAGGCGGCCGGCATCGATGACGGCGTGCGTCGGATTCGTCAATGCTGACCGGTCCACAGCGGCCAGCCGCATTGGCTGGCCTTCGACCGTTCGATGGCGGTCGTGTTCCTGTCGCGGCTGGCGCGTTGCTGGCCGGATCAGGCGACGGCTTCGAGGTCCATTTCCGCCGTCAAAGCTTGCTTGCGCGACATCAGTTGCTCGCCGATCGCCTTGGTATCCATGCCCGCGCTCTTGACCTTCGGGAACAGCTCCTCCTGCTCTTCCTCGACATGGTGGTCGATATATTCGCCGAGAACCGTGACCTTCGCGTCGTACAGGTCATCCTCCGGGCCCATGGCCTGAATCTGTGCGATCAGGTCCTTCGCCGATGCATGTTCGACGGCGGCCTCGTCGACCAGGTCGAGATCGTCCTCGGACAAGACTTCGCGCGCAGCCGGATAGAAGATCTCCTCTTCAATCGTGGCGTGCACGGTCAGCATCGCGCAGATTTTTTCGGCCAATGGCTGGCGTTCGCTGCCATCGGCGTCGCCGTCGACCAGCTTCTGGTAGTCCTTGAAGCATTGCTTCACTTCCTTGTGGTCTGCCTTCAGCAGCGTGATTGCGTCCTTGGCGCGGGTGGCGGCCGCTTTCTGGGCCGGGGTTTTGACGTTGCCGGTCTGCTTGCTGGTTGCCATGGATTTTCCTTCGATCAAGTTTGGTTATTCGCTGGGGGAGTGATGCAGGCCCCGGCGACCGGCTTGCCGGCCGGGATCGGTAAAACCTGCAGTACAAGTGGATGACGAGCGTTCAGTCCGCGCGGGCCTGGTTGCGCAGCGAGCGCACCTCGTCGTGGTTGCGCTTGACGCCCGCGTACTGGCGCTCCACCACCGCGCGCACGTCGCCGGGCAGTTCCTCCTTCAGGGCGTCGCGATAGCGGCTCAGCGCGGCATCCTCGCCGCGTTCGGCTTCCTCGAGCATGGCGACATCGCTGTGGCCAACCAGCGTGCCCTTGACTGAGACCCAGCCGCGGTGCATGGCGCCCGTGACCGTTCCACTGTCATCGGCCTTGCCGCCCATGCTCACCACCAGCGATTGCAGCTCGGCCGCTGCGGCGCGGCATTCGTCCGCGTAGCGGTTCAGGGTCTGCTTCAGGCTCGTGCCCTCGACATGTTCGGCACAGCTGCGAAAGCCGTATTCGCCGTCCTTGCAGGTTTCCACCAGATCGTTCAGCGTGTCGATCGCATCGTTGTTGTTCATCATTCTGCTCCTTGGGTCACGGTTGACATGGCCACGCAATTTGCGTGTCTTGTTGCCATGGCATTCGACGTGCCCGATGGTGCTGATGCGCCGATTCTGCGGCGCCGTGACGCCTAGAACAGCGGCGGCGAGTTGTCCAGCTGAACCCAGGCGGTCAAGGATTCGGTGGTCAGATCGCCATAGTTGGAAATGAACGCGACATCGGCCGCATCGCGACCGTAGGCCACCACGATCCGGCCACCGCGTGGCTGGTCCTGAGTGGCGTCAAAGGTGTACCAACGGCCACCGACGAAAGCTTCGAACCAGGCGTGCAGATCCATCGGATCGAGCTGATACAAATAGCCCACCACCATGCGCGCCGGAATCATGAGCGCGCGGCTCAGCGAAATGCCGATGTGGGAAAAATCGCGGCACACGCCGGCCTTCGCCTCCAGCGTATCGAGCGCGTCGGTGGTGGCGGCGCTGACGCCGTATTCGTATTTGATGTTGTCGTGCACCCAGGCCCTGATCGCTTCGACCTGTGCGTAGCCCGGTGGCGCGTCGCCGACGATCTCGAGTGCCTTGTCGCGCATCTTGTCGCTCGGGCAATAGCGGCTCTGCAGCATGAACTGCAGCACATCGTCCGGCAGTTCGTGCACCGGCGTGGCAGGGGCGGTTGGCTCGACGGCGATTGCCTCGTCGGTCTCGACGATGGCGCTGCAGCGGATCCGCATCTTGCCGGGCGGAATCTCGAAGCGCTGGCAGAGATTGCCGTAACCGTCGACATATTCGGTCGGCCGCAGCGGCGGGTCGAACTGGTAGCTCTCATTGGCCAGCCATTGCGCTGCGCCGCTGCGCGGTCGAAGCATGGCCACCGTCGGGCAAGGCTCGGTGGCTTGCAGCGTCATGTCGCAACCTGCGAAAAGTCTCATTGAAGTTCCTTGTGAAAAAGCCGGCGCGTGCGCCGGGTTCGGCGCCATGCCCTGGCGCCGGCTGTCGCCGTCGTCGTGGCTTGGAAGCGCGGCGCTGGCGAGATGGCCTATTTGCGGCGGCGCGTCTTTGCCGGCTTGGTCGCAACGGCTGTGCCGAGCCAGATGTCCATGATGGCCTGTGCGGCGTTGAAGCTCGCCGCGGTGTTCGGTCGGGCCTGCTTCCGAGCCTGGGCGACCGATTGGGCGCGCACCGTATTGGCAACCCGGTTGGCATTGCTGAACCACATGCTCATGAATGGATTTTTCTTCAACCAGGGGTTGGACATGCGAATCTCCGCGATGCAGGCAGTGGTCAGGGACTGGAAACGATGATGCCCGCACGGCGCCGGCTTTTCGACTCACAACGCAGTCATTCAAGGTCATCGCAAGACCCTCGGCCGTGTCGGAAACGGCCTACTTTCAGAGCGTTGGCCGATCGTGCTCCGCGCGCCATCAGCTCCGACAGGACGACCCGCGCGGCCGACTGCCGCCGCGGATCAGTGACAGGTCGTTTGCGGCTCGTCGTCCTGGCTGAGCAGGCGGATTCGCATCGCCGCCTGTTGCAGCCTCGGGGAGTCCGGAGTGAAACGGTCGGGTTGCCCCATCAGCAGCCACTGATCCCACAGCTGGCTGGCTTCGGAAAGCAGGATCGCGCCTTCCATGACGGGGTGCAGAAGCCATTCGGGCATCTGCTGGTAGCTCAAGGTGTGGGCTGACATCTGGCGCCTTTCGAGGGGTCACTAGCGTGGTCGAGCTCTGGCACTGGCAAACGAAGATTAGCAAATTGCGTACCGGGAACCGGCGAGCAAGGGCTTCTTCCGAACGAATCGATGCCCGGCCGTTGTGGCCCCGCCACGGATGTGATTGCAGCCGGCCAGGAGGGCTTCGCGAATCGACCTCGATGCGTTGCAGGTCTAGCGGCGAGGTTCCTTGTCGGCCGCCTCGCCGTCGAGCGGGGCCCCGATCGCGCGGCCCATCGATTCGAGCGCACTCTCGTCTTCCGGCGTCTTGGCAGCCGCTCGTGCGGCCGCGTCGTCGACGCTGGTCGAGCGCGGGATTGGTTTGGCCGCGGGTTGAGCGGCTGGATGGACTCCGACAAACGGCTTGCGGTTCCATCGCGCCACGGAAATGTCGTCTGCTTGCCCTTGTGCCACGCAAGGCTTGCTCGGCGACGTATGCTCGTTGCCCGTCTATGTAAAGGGCCTGCCGTTGCGGTTCCATTCGTCCCATCAGATGACTTCACGGCCAGTTTCGACGCGCCCAATCGGCCGCGCGTTCTGCGCGGCGACGCTTGGGTTTGCTGCGACGATTTCGGCTGCGCTGGCCCAGCCGGCAGCCGACGGCACCGACGAACTGACCGCGTTGATCAACCAGTACCGCAGCGCCAGCCATTCCTGCAAGGGCCAGCCCACCGTCGCCGCCGGGCCGCTCGCGCCAGTGGCCGCGCTGGCAGCCGTGGACGGCAGTTCGGGCGCGGCGCTGCAGCGCAGCCTGACCGAGCAGGGCTATATCGCGGCCCAGGTGCAGTTCATCGCGATCACCGGGCCGAACAGCCCGCGTGAGGCCATGCGCTTCCTCGAGCCTCGTTATTGCCAGGCCTTGTCGAGCCTGGACCATGCCGAGATCGGCGTGTCGCGCGATGGCAAGCGCTGGCGTATTGCGCTCGCGCGCCCGCTGCTGTCGCGAGACTTGCAGAGCCCGCAGGATGCCGGTCGTGACATCGTGCGGCTCGCGAACCGGGCGCGGTCCGAAGCGCGGCGCTGCGGCGATGAACAGTTCGCTGCGGCGCCCCCGCTTGAATGGGATGCCGCGCTCGGTGACATCGCGCTGAGCCACAGTCAGGACATGGCGGTCAACGAGCGTTTCGCACACCGCGGCAGCGACGGTACACAAGTCAACGATCGGGCCAGCCGGGCCGGCTACGCCTGGCGCAGCGTCGGTGAAAATCTGGCGACCGGGCAAGGCTCGTCAGAGTCGGCAATGGCCGCGTGGCTGGCCAGCCCGAACCATTGCGAGAACATCATGAACGCCACGTTCACCAAAATGGGCGCCGCCTATGCGCTGAACCGCAACAGCGAGTCCGTGATCTACTGGACCCAGGTGTTTGCCAGACCCCGCAGCGGCAGCGCCGATGCCCAGCGTCGCTGAGCATGCAGCACCGCCCGATCCGCCCGACATTCGCTGCGTTGTCGGCAACCGCCAATCTTTCGCGTTACAGCTGATCGAGAACATGTCGCCATTCCGAACCATCACCGATCCCGTGCGCCGTCCGATCATGAAATGTCGCCTGGCGCTGGCCGCCGTCGTCTGCACACTTGCGGCCTGCGGCGGCGGTGGCGGTGGTGGCGGTGGTGATCCCGCCAGCCAGCCTGTGCCCCCGGCCGCTATCGGCTGTGCGAACGGCGAGGTGGCGCGTCTGGTGATTCCGGTCGCCGCCAGCGTCGGACGCAACGCCGAAGTGGCGCTGCAATCCTGCGGCAGCGTACTGAGCGATCTGCAATGGACGCAGCTCGGCGGGGCTTCACTGGCGTTGATGTCGGCGCGCTCGCAGGCACTCAGCATCGAACCGCCCACCGCCGGGAGCTATCGATTCGCGGTCAGCTACCGTGATGGAGGTGGGGTGGCCCGTGCGGCCGAGGCCATGTTCGACGTGGCCGCGGCCGACGCGACAGCGGCGGCGCTGGTGGTGCGTGGCGAGCCATCGGTGTGGGGCGGCGGCGTGTTGTCGTTGCGCGCATGGACGGTCGGGCTCAGCGATGCCGAACGGCTTGGCGCCCAGATGCGCTGGTCGGTGGTCGACGGCCCGGCCACGCAGATCGCGCAACCGCAGGGCGCAGTCGTCGTGTTCAATGCGCCAGTCGTGGCAGCTGATTCGGTGCTGCGCCTGCGCGCAACAGCGAGCCTGGCCGATGGCCGCAGCCTCAGCCAGGAATTCTCGTTGCTGGTGCAGCCACCGCCGCGCCCGGCCGCGCAACCGCTGTTTGCCGGCAGCAACGCCGCCACCCGCGTCTACCCGTATCGATCGACAGGCCCGCATGCGGCCGCGCTGACTGCCTGCATCTACGGGCCGCACCTGAGCTTCAGCAACCCGTCCAACGTCTGCACGCTCGGGCAATTGCCGCTGCTGGGCCAGGTCACGCGGGGCGCGCTGCCCAGCATCGAGCAGGTGATGCAGCGCGTGCTGGTGTCGAACGAGTGGATGGGCGAGGTGTTCGAGGAGTTTCTGCGCACCCAGGATGTCGATGGCGATTTCCGGCGCATGCTGAATTCGACCACCGCCATCGTGATCGGCTCGCGGGTGCGGCCCTCGTTCTACTGGAGTGTGACCGGTGCGATCTACCTGGACGCGGCCAATCTGTGGTTGACGCCGGCGCAGCGCGACACGCTCAGTGAATCACCCGATCCGAGACAGGATTTCGGCGCCGCGCTCAACTTCAACACGCCGTGGCGTTATGTGCTCGGCAATCGCCATGCGGTCGGCAGTTTTCCGGTGAGCGAACGCGGCAGCCGCCCGGTTTCGTCGTTGCGCTACGACCTGGGTCGCATCCTCTATCACGAGCTGGCGCACGCCGGCGATTTCCTGCCGCCGCGGGTGCACGGCCTGCTGCGGGATGACCTGCGGGTCTACGAATCGAGCCCGGCACAAACCGCGTCGCTGACACTGTCGCAACAGCTGCCCCATACCTCGGCCGAGATGATCGGCCTGGCCCGTGTGCAGTTCTACGGCGAGACCCCGAACGCGCAGCAACTGGCCTACACGCCAGAGCAGGTCAGTGCCTTCCTGATTGGCGATCGGGTCACCGACGACTACAGCTATTCGATGGCCGCCGGCCAGACCTATTCGCCCGAAGACCTCGCGATGCTGATCGAGGAGGCGATGATGCAGTTGCGCTTCGGCGTGTTCCGCGATTTCGCGGT
>JANNNE010000178.1:0-7409 GCA_031398385.1 Ideonella sp. | reverse complement strand
CATCGCCTGCTCGGCAATTCGTCGAACCCGGCCCTCAACCGCTGGAGCAGCGTCGCCGGTGGGGCCGCCTTCAACGTGCAGGGCCATACCCGCACCGACAACACCGCGGTGGTGGTTGCCCTGGTTGTCAATGGCGTGGGCATCGGGCGGGTGGTCGACCTGGTGGCACGGCCGCTGGTCAGCGCCGGCCTGCTGACGCCGGTGCTGCCCGGCCTGTTTTCGACCGCACCGGTGCCGATGTTTGCGGTGATGCTGCAGGAGCGCCATCGCTTGCCGAAGGTCCGGGCATGCATCGATTTCTGGGCGGAATGGCTGGCGGGAAATTGATTCGATCTGGGTCCCCTCCAACCTGCGACGTGATGCTGCCAAAGGCGATCCCGCCGCTGCTAAGCTGTGGGCCATGAAACCAGCGGACTCTCCATTCCCGCCCGATGGGCGACGCCTGAACCTCGATCTGGCGGCCGGGCTCGCATTTCCGCTGGCGATCACAGGGCCTCGTCAGTGGCTCGCGGCCATGGCGCTGATCGCGTTGACGGCTTGCGGTGGCGACGACTCTCCCCCACCGAACCACGCCCCGACTGCGGTAATCGCTTCGGTGCCCCTGGTCCGGGTGGGCAGCAGTGTGTCGCTCGATGCCACGGCCAGCCGCGATGCTGACGGCGACGCGTTGAGTTTTGCATGGGCGCTGGCGAACCGACCCACCGGCAGTGCGGCGGTCCTGGCCAATGCCGACGCCGCCCGTCCCAGCCTTCTGCCCGATCGGGCAGGAACCTATTCGCTGACACTGACCGTCAGCGACGGCACGCGCAGCAGTCCTGCCGCCTCGATCGATCTGGTGGCGGCAGATCCCGCCGTGCCGACCCGGTTGGCCGTGATCGGCAGCGCCTCGAGCACCGTCGTCCAACATGCGGCGATCGCGGCCGGCTTCCAGGTTCGGGTCACCAATGCGTTCGGCGAACCGGTCAGCCGGGTTGCGGTGACGTTCTCGCCCAGCGCGGAGAATCCGGCCCGGCCCCCCATCGTTCAGACGACCGCTGAGGACGGTGAGGCGTCCGCGGGTTTGGTGCGCGGCAATCCTCGCCCCTGGAGCTGGATCGACTTCTTCCATGTGGCGGGGCGCCAGCACATCGTCGCGTCGGCCGCTGGGGTGGCGCCAGTCACCTTCGACATCGACGTGACATCCACCCCGCATGACTTCGATGGTGTGTATGCGTGCAGCAGTTCGCCTTTGCAGTTCACGATCTCGAACGGATCGGTCTCGCGATGGGGTCTCTCTCCCTTCGATCAGATCATGGGCCAATTCGATGAAGGAAGCGGCGTGCTTCAAGTCACCGAGATCCCGGCAAGCGACAGCCTGCGTCGGTACCAGGCGGACGCCCGGATCGTCATCGATTCGTCACGCAACGCCAGCGCGCAGGGGACGAGAGCGTCCTACCGTGGCGTGATGCTGGTGTTCGTTGTCGATTGGTCTTGCACCCGCTTCTGAACCCCCGCGAGAAGGAGACCTCCAGATGACAACACCGAGATCTCTCGCCCGCTGCGCGTGGTTTGCATTTGGCGCCGCCGCCTTGCTGGTGATGGTGTCCTGCGGAGGCGGTGACGAACCGCCGCCTCCACCCAACAACCCACCGGCTGCGGCGATCGCTACGGTGCCGCTGTCTCGAGTCGGCAGCAGTGTCTCGCTCGACGGCACGGCCAGCACCGATTCCGATGGCGACGCGCTCAGCTACGCTTGGGTGCTGGCGGACAAACCTGCCGGCAGTGCTGCGGTCTTGACCAGTGCGATGTCGGCCCGCCCGGCGTTGGTTCCCGATCGGGCGGGGATCTATGTCGTGAGCCTGACCGTCAGCGACGGCAAGGCCACCAGTTCAGCCACTGATGTCGATGTCGTCGCGGCGCAGGCCGGGACGCCCAGCGTGATGGTCGCAATCGGCAACACCACCGTTTCCGCCATTCAGCATGCGAGGATCCAGGCCAGCTTCGAAGTCCGCGTGACCGATGCCTTCGGAGACCCGGTCAACTTGGTTCCGGTGACGTTTTCGTCGAGTTTGAACAACCCGTCCAGGCCGCCGATCGTGATTCCGACCTTCACCGACGGGACGGTGCTCCCGTCGCGTGGCGGCATGCCGGTCTGGATCAACTATTTCCACATCGCGGGGCAGCAACAGATCGTGGCCAGCGCGCCGGGGCTGGCGGCCGTCATCTTCAATCTGGAAGTGATGGCCAACCCACATGACTACGATGGTCTGTATGCCTGCGCCGGAGAACCCGCACCCACCGGGTTCGAGGTCGCCAACGGCGTGGTCGTTTCGTTTCCCGGCGCGGTGGCCAGTGCGGCCGCCTTGAACGAGGCAACCGGCACCTTGGTTGGCAACTGGGGTTCGGGCATTTTCCAGCGCCGTTTCGCCGGTCAGATCAGCATCGATGACAAGGCCAATGCTCGACTCACCGGAACCAGCGTCCAGACGACCGGCGGTGAAGCGACCGGCCCGACTTCCGGGTGGTCCTGCGCGCGTTATTGACCATCGACCGGGCAGCGCCCGCTCAAGCCCAGGCAGTGCGCACTGCTGATGTCAACGCCAGCACCAGCGGCAGATCGTGACATAGGCGCGGATCTGATGCCGCTCCATCGAGTGGTGTCAGCGCGCGTGGCGATGGCTGTGAACGAAGCTTGACAATTCCGCCGCCGAACAGCCGCACTTGCGACGGCTCGATGCCCAGGCTGACGGCGCCGCAGACCGGAAATCTCGACAGCCCGACATGGTGTGGATGATCGACCGCCAGCCGCTGCTGGCCGACCCGTACCTGATACCGCGTGAATTCGCCGAGAAACTCGCTGGCCTCGACGGTGCCCGGCATCCAGACGAAGCGGCCGTCGGGTATCGCATCGGCGACTTCCACCCGCAGCGAGTGCGGCCGGAAGCTGATCTGGATGGTGTCGCTGTCGGGTGCGTCCAGCAACTGCGGAAAACGCAGCTCACCGACGCCGTCGACATCCAGCGTCAGGCCGCCGCCCTGGCGCGAGCGCACCTTTCCCGACAACAGATTCATGGTGCCGACGAAGTTGGCGACGAAGGTATTCACCGGGTAGTCGTAGAGCGTGGCCGGTGTGCCGACCTGCTGCACCACGCCCTTGTCGAGCACCGCCATGCGGTCGGCCGTGGTCATCGCCTCTTCCTGATCGTGGGTGACGAAGATCGTCGTCAGGCCAAGGCGCCGCTGCATCGCCAGCAGCTCCTGGCGCATCTGCACACGCAGCGTCTTGTCGAGGTTGGACAGCGGTTCGTCGAGCAGCAGCACCTGTGGTTCGATCACGATGGTGCGCGCCAGCGCCACGCGTTGTTGCTGACCGCCGGACAATTGGTTGGGCCGCCGTTGCGCGTATGCAGCCAGGCCGACCAGTTCGAGCGTTTCACCGACCTTGCTGCGGATCGTCGCGTTGTCGATCTTGCGCTCGACCAGGCCGAAGGCCACGTTGTTCCAGACCGACAGGTGCGGCCACAGCGCGTAACTCTGGAACACCATGCCGATGTTGCGCTGCCACGGCGGCATGCCGCTGACATCGGCGCCATCGATCAGCACCTGGCCATGCTGGTGCTGGTTGAAGCCGGCGATCAGCCGCAGCAGCGTGCTCTTGCCTGAACCCGATGGTCCGAGCAGCGCGAAAAACTCGCCTGGTTCGATGTCGAGGTCGAGGTCTTTCAAGACCTCGGTGCTGCCGAACGACAGATGAACATGCCGGCATTGGACGGATACTTTTCTCATCGCTGTTCCGAGGGTCGGGTGATCGGCGTGGTCGCCAGCGGCGCTGGTGCCATGATTGCCAGCGGTGGCAGCTGGTCGTCGATTGGCCGCACCTCGAAGCGGTTGCCGGTGCGCTCGACAACCACATGTGACAGGTAGGTGCCCAGGGCCACCACGCCGATCGCCAGCACGCCCAGCGCGGCACCCGGCCCGCGGCCCAGCACGCTCTGCATGTACAGGTAGATGCCATAACTCATCGGCGCCTGCGACTCGGCCGATGTCAGCATGATGGTGGCCGACAGCTCGACCGCCGCCGCGGTGATGAAGCTGGTGACGAAGCCGGCGAGGATGCCACCGGCCATCAACGGCACCAGCACGCGCCGGATCGTGCGCATCTTGGTGGCGCCGAGCTCTCGGCCGCTTCTTCGAGCGAGACATGGATCTGCTGCAGTGCCGCGACACAGGACCGCAAGGCATACGGCAGGCGCCGCACCGCATAGGCCAGCATGATGATGAGCCAGGTGCTGGTCAGCATGATTTCGGTGCCCGGTATCGCCACACCCTTGTAGAGCCGCAGATAGCCGATCGCCAGCACGATGCCCGGTACGGCCAGCGAGGCGGTGGCGATCCAGTCCAGCCATTGGCGTGCCGGCAGGGTGGTGCGCAGCATCAGATAGGCGATGGTCACGCCGAGCACCACGTCCAGGCCGGCCGCCAGGCCGCAATACAGCAGCGTGTTCCTGATCATGCCGCTCGAGTCCTGGAACACGGTGGCGTAGTGCGCCAGCGTGTAGGCATCGGGCAGCGGCGCGAAACTCCAGACCTTGGCCAGCGACAGCAGCAACACACCGATGTGTGGCGACAGCACCAGCAGCAGCACCAGCACGATCCAGGCATAGGCTGCAAACGAGCCCCATGCCGACAGGCGACGCCGGTTGACGCCGGCACCGCCTTTCTGCAGCGTCGAGTAATCCCTGCCCGCCAGCACCCGGGCCGACATCGCCATCGCGGCGATCGAGAATACGATCATGATCACGCTGATCACGTAGCCCATCGGATCTTCGAGGCCGACCTGCGTGATGCGCAAGTAGGCCTGCGGAGCCAGCATGTTGGTCTGGCCGAGCACCAGCGGCGTGCCCAGGTCGTCGAACACCTTGACGAATACCAGCGAGGCGCCGGCCACGAAGCCGGGCAGCGCAAGCGGAAAGATCACACGCCGGAACAATCGAAAGCCGCGGCAACCCAGGTTCATCGCCGCCTCTTCCATCGCGCCGTCGATGTTGCGCAGGGCCACGGTCAGGTTCATCAGGATGAACGGGAAATAGTGGATGCTCTCGACGAAGATCACGCCGTTGAGCCCAGCGCCCCGGCCAGCCAGACGCCCGGGCTGACGCTGGCGGCGCGCAGGCGCAATGGAACCGGCGGCGCCGCGGCCGCGGTAGGGGTGTGGTTCATGGAGGCGACCCGGGATCAGCGGGCCATGGAGAGCGCCTGGTCGGCCAGCTTGGCGGCGCGTTCGTAGTTGGCCCGTGCGCTGCTGTTCCAGTAGTCTTCCAGACCGGTTACCTGCTTGTTGATCTTGGCTTCCGTCTTGCTGGCCGAGAAGACTGCAAGGAATTCCTTGTCGCCAGCCTTGCTCACATCGACCACCGGCGTGAATGCGGCCTGGCGGGCTTCCTTCACCATCGCCGCAGCTTTGGCGTTCGGCTTCTTCGCCAATGCGGCTTCGGCCGCATGGATCGCCTTGCTTGCCGCCTGCAACTCCTTCAGCCGAAAGGTGATGGTCTGGTCGAACATCGACGAGACCACGTTGTAGCGCGACGCGGAGAGGTCGGAATTGAACTGCACCTTGGCGCGCTTGGCGATCTCGAACGGGTTCGGATAACCGGCCGGCGTCTTGCCCCCCCATGGCCGCAGGCGGCAGGATCGGCAACCGCGAGATCTTCGGGTCGTACAGCAATTGCTGGCCTTCCGACGACACCGTGAACGAGATGAAATGCCGGCCCTCGGCAGCGTTCTTTGCACCCGCCAACAGCCCGATGTTGGCCGGCACGACCGCGGTCACGTCGGGATAGACGAACTCGACCGGAAAGCCGGAATATTTGCCCGCCAGTCCGAAGAAATCGATCACCAGTCCGATGCCGAACTGGCCGTTGTTGACCCCGTCGGGCACACCGAAGCTGCGCTCGGTGATCGCCGCCGAGTTGCCGCCGATCTGCAGCAGCTCGCTCCAGCCCTTGTTCCAGCCTTCGCCTTGCAACATGGTCTCGACGGTCAGGTGGGTGGTGCCCGATCGCGACGGTGAGCTCATCGCGAGGTGGCCGAAGTAGACCGGCTTCACCAGATCAGCCCACTGCGCCGGTGCAGGCAGCTTGTTCGCCGCCATGTAGCGGGTGTTCCACATCAGCCCATATCCGGCCAGCGCCTGACCGAGGTACATGCCCTACGGATCATTGATCGGATAGGCGCCGACTTTGGCCGGTGCCGACTTGTTGGCCAGCTCGGCGACGAGCAGCTTCTGCCCGGCCATCACCTCGAAGGCATCGGGCGCCGAGGCCAAGAACACATCGGGCCGCTGCCCGGCCGCCAGTTCGCGCACATACGCGATGCCCTGCACCGTGTTCTTGTTCAGGATCTCCAGCTTGATCGACGGATTGGCTTTTTCGAACGCCGTCTTGTAGGCCTGAGTCAGCTCTTTGGGAAACGAGGTGACGACGGTCACGGTGCCGGCGCTGGCACTTCCAATGAAGCAGCCTGCCAGCGCGAGCGACAGCAGAACGGCACCTGGGTTGGAGCGAACAATCATCATCAACGGTCTCCGAAAAATTGATTGGATTTGCATCGACAGGCAGGCGGCATGAACCGGATCGATGCCGACCGAAATGCGCTGCAGTCGATGTTGCCGATGATGCCGTGATCCGAGCGCTCAAGGCGCCCGATGTGCGCAATCCGAGGTCCGGGTTCACCCGCCGACCCTGCAACTCGGCAGGCGGCGACCGTGCGCACAGTAATATCCAGCCCCTTGTTTTCAGGCAGCTTCAATTGATCGATCCCGGCGACCCGAATCGGCACCGCGTTGCATCGCGACTCGCGGCCGGGCTGCGTGCATTCCTGCCGGCGCCGATCGGTGCCGACTGGCGCGAGCGGCTTCGTGTGGCGGTCGGCGCGATGCTCGGAATTGCACTGGCCGGTTGGCTTTCCCATCACGTTGGCGATCGATTCGACATGGCCTGGCCGTGGCTGGTTGCGCCGCTCGGGGCCAGCGCGGTGCTGGTTTTCGGCGTGCCGAACAGCCCGCTGGCCCAACCCTGGTCGGTCATCGCTGGCAATACCTTGTCGGCGCTGGTGGGCGTGGGCTGCGTGCGGCTGTTCGGCAGCGATGAGGCGACCGCGGGCCTGGCCGTCGGGCTGGCGATCGCCCTGATGTTTGCCACCCGCTGCCTGCACCCGCCGGGCGGTGCATCGGCCTTGCTGATCGTGATGAGTGGGATCTCCGACCCCCAGTTCGCGCTGTATCCGGTGCTGCTGAATTCGGTGCTGCTGGTGGCGGTGGGCATCGCATACAACCATGCGACAGGACGTGCCTACCCGCACATGCAGCTGCCGATGGTGGCCACCGATCCGGCGCTTCGAGATGAAGAGGCCGGCGCCTTCGATGCTGATCT
>JANNNE010000119.1:0-2805 GCA_031398385.1 Ideonella sp. | reverse complement strand
CAGGATCCGCGGCGCGCATCTTCACCGGTGCCCAGATACCGGCGGGCGCCGACGCGGTGGTGATGCAGGAGCAATGCCGGGCCTTGGACGATGGGTCGGTCGCGATTGACACCGTGCCGGCCAGCGGTCAATGGATCCGTCGGCGCGGCGAGGATGTTTGTCGGGATGCCGAAATCCTGTCCCCCGGTCAGCGCCTGACGCCGCAGGCGCTCGGGCTGGCTGCGTCGGTCGGTGCGGCCATGCTGGCCGTGGTTCGCCGGCCGAAGGTGGCGCTGTTCTCGACCGGCGATGAACTGGTGATGCCCGGCGAGCCCTTGCGTCCCGGCGCGATCTACAACTCGAACCGCTATACCTTGCGGGCGCTGATCGAGCAATTCGGCTGCGAGTGCAGCGACTTCGGCATCGTCCCCGATCGGCTCGACGCCACCCGCGACGCCTTGCGCCGTGCGGCGTCGGGTCACGACCTGATCGTCACCAGCGGCGGTGTGTCGGTCGGCGAAGAAGATCACCTGAAGCCGGCCGTCGAGGCCGAAGGGCGGCTCGATCTGTGGCAGATCGCGATCAAGCCCGGCAAGCCGCTCGCCTTCGGCGAAATCGGCTCGGCCGATGCCGGGCGTCCGACCTGGTTCATCGGGTTGCCCGGCAATCCGGTGTCCAGCTTCATCACCTTTCTGCTGGCCGTGCGTCCCTTGCTGCTGAAGATGCAGGGTGTCGAGAACTGGCAGCCGCCGACCTCGGCCATGCAGGCCGACTTCGATTGGCCGAAGGCCGACAAGCGGCGCGAGTTCATGCGGGTACGGCGCAATGCCGAGGGCGGGCTCGATCTGTTTGCGAATCAGAGCTCGGGAGTGCTGACATCGGCTGTGTGGGGCGACGGCGTGGTCGACAACCCGGCCGGCCAGGTGATCCGGCGCGGTGAGCTGGTGCGCTTCATCTCGTTCGCAGAATGGCTGGCATGAAGTGCACCGGGTGATGATCAAGATCCGTTATTTCGCATCGATCCGCGAGGCACTCGGCGCCGGAGAAACGGTCGATTTCGTTGCCGGTACGGACATCGCCCGATTGCGCGATCAACTGATCTCTAGCAGCCCGCAACACGCGGCGGCACTGGCGCGCGGCAAGGCATTGCGCAGCGCCTTGAACCAGACCATGTGCGACGAGTCAGCCAAGTTGGCCGCCGGCGATGAAGTGGCATTTTTTCCGCCGGTGACCGGCGGGTGAAAACAACATGACGTCGCCTGCGCCACCTGCCGATCGTGCCGCACTGCGGACCCGGGTGCTGATTCAGACCGATGATTTCGACCTCGGAGCCGAAGTTGCCGGTCTGCGCTCAGGTGACGCCGGCACCGGTGCGGTCGCCAGTTTCATAGGCACGGTGCGTGATCGCAACGACGGCCAGGGCGTCAGCGCGATGGAACTGGAGCACTATCCCGGCATGACCGAAAGGGCGATCGAAGCGATGGTGGCCGAAGCCGGCGCACGTTTCGACATCCGTGGCGCCACCGTGATCCACCGCGTCGGCGTGCTGGCGCCGCTGGATCAGGTGGTGCTGGTGGCGGTCAGTTCAGCGCACCGCGGCGCGGCGTTCCAGGCCTGCGAATTCCTGATGGACTATCTGAAAACCCAGGCGCCGTTCTGGAAGAAGGAAAGCACGCCAGCCGGTGCGCGCTGGGTCGATGCACGGGTCAGCGATGACGAAGCGCTGGCGCGCTGGGGCCTGACCAGTGGCAACAGTGGGCCGCCGCCGCCAAGCGGCTGATGGTTGCGTTGTCGGCATCGTCGTTCTCCGCGGTGCAGGTGCTGGCGGTGGCGATTGGCGCTGCGGCAGGGGCTGTGCTGCGCTGGCGCCTGAGCCTTTGGCTGAATGACTCGTGGCACGGCTTTCCGGTCGGTACCTTGCTGGTCAATCTGCTGGGCGGCTTGCTGGTCGGGCTGGCGATGACCTGGTTCGTCCGGGTTCCCGACGAAGTCTGGCGGCTGTTGATCGTCACCGGCCTGCTCGGTGGCCTTACGACGTTTTCGACCTTTTCCGCCGAGTCGCTGACCTTGCTGATGCGCGGCCACTGGGCCCTTGCGTCGCTGCACACGCTTGCGCATGTGTTCGGATCGCTGGTCAGCGCGGTGATCGGCTTTTACCTCGGACGTCTGTTCTGGGACTGAGCGTTCCACGTGGCCTTGATGCAGATCAAAGCGACGCGATCGCATGCCCCCGCGAGTCTTGAATTCGGCGCCAGATGCCTGAAATTGGACGCAACGGAGGAATATTCCCATGCGACTCGACAAACTGACGACCAAATTCCAGGAAGCGCTGAGCGATGCCCAGAGCCTGGCCATCGCGCGCGACAACCCGTATATCGAGCCGGCGCATGTGCTGAGCGCGATGCTGACGCAGGACGAAGGGCCGAAGGCCTTGCTGGCGCGTGCCGGCGTCAACACCGGCAAGCTGCAGGCCGCGCTGGAAACCGAGATCGGCAAATTGCCGCAGGTCCAGGGTGGCGAGCAGGTGCAGGCCAGCCGTGATCTGGGCGGGCTGCTGCAGGCATCCGAGAAGGAGGCCGGCAAACGCGGCGACCAGTTCATCGCCAGCGAGATGTTCCTGCTGGCGATGGCCGACAGCAAGACGGCAATCGGTCCGCTGGTCAAGGAGCATGGGCTGACCCGGAAGTCGCTGGAGACGGCGATCGATGCGGTGCGGGGCGGTCAGAAGGTCGATTCGGCTGAGGCGGAAGGTCAGCGCGAGGCCCTGAAGAAATACACCCTCGATCTGACCGAGCGCGCGCGCAAGGGCAAGCTCGACCCGGTGAT
>JANNNE010000100.1:0-22024 GCA_031398385.1 Ideonella sp. | reverse complement strand
ATCTGGCTGGTAGCCGGCGCGACGATGCGAGCCGGCTCTATCTGCGGCTGCGCGGCAGCGAGCGCGAATTGCCGGTCAGCCGCGCCTACGTGCACCTGTTCAAGGCGATGTGAGCCCTCAGGCCTGCCACACGCCGTAGCCCGCTTCGCGCAGCCCGATGGCCAGCTCCACCTCCATCTCCTGGGCCGCCCGGTAGGGCATCGGGTTGTAGACCTCGTACAGCGACGGCAGCAGGCGCAGCCCGTAGTCGAAGACGAAGCGGTTGGCCTGGATGCCGGCCTTGTGCTTGTCGAAGCGCAGGTCGGGGTCCAGCCCGGTCATGCCGACATAGACGAAGGGCTTGCCGAGCTGGTAGTCGGGATTCGCCTTGCGAAAGCGCGCTTCGTTCCATACCCGGTCGTCGAGTTCGACCACATAGACATGGTGGTGGCGCCGCTGAGCGGCAGGTTTGGCGGGCACGACCCGATTGTGTCTCTCGCGCGCCCGCCATGACCGTGGGCTTTGCGATCCGGCGCGCTGTCAGAATCCGCAACCATGGCGCTGAGGAACGTTTGCCAGTCCGAGCGTGCGTCGCGCCGCGCGCGCAACGATCCGTTCCGGCTCGGGGTCGGCATGGTCCGCGCTTGAGGTCGGGTGATTCCTCGATTCCTCGAGCGGGATCACCGGGGCCAGTCATCCTGCCCTTCCCCGAAACAATGTGACGCAGTGCGCTACAACTGTGCGCTGATCAGCGATGCGAACCAGTCGCCGAGCTTCTCGCGCCAAGGGCGGTTTTTCAGATCGGCCAGGCTGTAGGGCCGCGACTTTTTCAAGTCTTGTTCGAAGATCGCGGTCTGCTCGGCCGCGAACGCGGCGTCGACCACATTCAGCGAGGCCTCGTCGTTCAGGCGGAACGAGCGGTTGTCGAAGTTGGTCGATCCCACCGATGTGAGCAGGCCGTCGACGATCAGCACCTTGCAGTGGTACATGGTCGGCTCGTATTCTGCGATCAAGGCGCCGGCGGCGAGCAGCGGTTCCCAGGTGGCGCGCGAAGCCGATCGCGTGGTGTCCGAATCGATGTGTTTGCCGGGCACGATCAGGCGCAGCTTCACGCCGCGTTTCATAGCCGCGAGCAAGGCCTGGCGCGTCAGGTCGTCGGGCACGAAATACGCGGCCGACAGATCGATGCTGCGGGCTGCGGCGGTGATCGCCATCTGGTACATCAGCGCCATGCTTTCGCTGCCGCCGGTGGGCGAGCTGCTGAACATCTGGGCGCGCTGGTCACCGGCGGGCTGCAGGGCCGGAAAGTAGTCGTTGCCGTGCAGCACCTCGCCGCTGACCTTGATCCAGTTGTCGAGGAAGACCGACTGCATCTGCCCGACCACCGGGCCGTCGATCCTGAAATGGGTATCGCGCCAATGATCAGGGTCCTGCGCATTGCCGGTCCATTCGGGTGCGATGCCGACACCGCCGGTGAAACCGATCCGGCCATCGGTGATCAGCAGCTTGCGGTGGGTGCGGTTGTTCAGCCGTCCCAGGTGGTACCAGCTGACCGGGTGATACTTTTCAACCTTCACCCCGGCATCGACCATCTGCGTGACATAGGCCGCGTCCATCTTGGCGGCGCCGATCGCGTCGAGCAGCACGTTGACCCTGACGCCGGCGCGCGCACGCTCGGTCAGGGCGTCGGCGAATTCCTTGCCGATGTCGCCGCTCCAGTAGATGTACGACTCGAAATTGATGCTGCGTTGCGCGCCGCGGATCGCCTCGAGCATGGCCGGGAAGATCTGGTCGCCATTGAGCAGCACCTTGACGCGGTTGCCATCGAGCAGCGGCGGGCCGAGCAGCAGGCTCAGCTCGCGCAGGTAGGCGGGACTGTCGATCGAGTGCAGACGCTCGACCCGGCGCTCGATGCGCTTCTCGCCTGACTTGAAGTTGGCAGCCACCACGCTCAAGATCAGGGTGACCACGCAAACGCCGAGAATGAGTCGCCAATGGCGCTGGAACAGACGGTTCATGAACGGGAAAGTAGGCGCGGCGGCCGCCGAAGCTCGGCGTGTGCTGCAGGGTGGCGGATGCTACAGGATCAACCCCCAGCCGAGCTCGACGCTTGCGTACCGATGCCTGCGATGCCGCTACGATGATGTTCGACAAGTACCGCAACACCGCGCTCTCGCAACGCCATTCCAACAGCGCCATGACCCCCATCGCGAATTTCGATCTGCTCGAAACCCCCGCCGCCGTGATCGACCTCGATCGAATGCAGCGCAACATCGAGCGCATGCAGGCGCGGGCCGACGCGCTCGGCGTGGCATTCCGGCCGCATGTGAAAACCAGCAAATGTGCCGAGGTGGTGGCCGCGCAGATGGCGGCGGGTGCGCGCGGCATCACGGTGTCCACGCTGAAGGAGGCGCGCGAGTTCTTTGCCGCCGGCATCACCGACATCTTGTATGCGGTGGGCATGGTGGAGAGCAAGTTGCCGGCGGTGCTGGCGTTGCGGCGCGCCGGCTGTGCGCTGCGGATCATCACCGACAGCCTGGCTTCGGCGCAGGCGATCGTCGCGTTCGGCCGGGCCCACGATGAGCGCTTCGAGGCGTTGATCGAGATCGATACCGACAACCACCGCTCGGGTGTGAAGCCCGACGACGAAACCACACTGCTCGGCATCGGCCGCGCCTTGCACGATGGCGGCATGGTGCTGGACGGTGTGATGACACACGCCGGATCCAGCTACGACGCCGATTCGACCGCAGCATTGGAGGCGGTGGCCGAGCAGGAGCGTGCGGGCGTGGTGCAGGCCAGTCAGATCCTGCGGGAGGCCGGCCTGCCGTGCCCGATCGTCAGTGTCGGCTCGACACCCACGGCATTGGCGGCACGCCACCTGAGCGGCGTGACCGAACTGCGCGCCGGGGTCTACGTGTTCTTCGACCTGGTGATGAGCAACGTCGGCGTCTGCAGCCCCGATGACATCGCGCTGAGTGTGCTGACGACGGTGATCGGTCATCAGGCCGACAAAGGGTGGGCGATCGTCGATGCCGGCTGGATGGCGATGAGCCGCGATCGTGGAACCGCCAGGCAGCGCTGCGACTACGGCTACGGCCAGGTCTGTGATGCGGCCGGCGCCGTGCTGACCGGCTATGTGGTCAGCGGCGCCAATCAGGAGCATGGCCTGTTGTCGCGCAGCGATGTGCCCGACCTCGACGTGGTCGATCGTTTCCCGATCGGAACCCGCCTGCGCATCCTGCCGAACCACGCCTGCGCGACCGGCGCACAATTCGGTGACTATCACGCGCTGGCCGCCGACGGCCGGCTGTCGACCTGGGGACGCTTCAATGGCTGGTGACTCAGATATCCGATACCTGCAGCCCGAGGGGCTGATGCCGCCCGGCGGCCACTACAGCCACGCCACGGTGGCCAACGGTTTTGTCTTCATCTCGGGGCAGTTGCCGGTGACGTCCGATGGCACACGCCTGACCGACGCGTCCTTCGAGGCTCAGGCAAGGCAGGTGCTGGCCAATGTGCGGGCTGCGTTGCTGGCCGCCGGCAGCGACATCGATCGCCTGGTCCAGGTGCGGGTGTATGTCGACAGCGTCGACAACTGGCCGCCCTTCAATGCCGTCTACGCCGAGTGGGCCGGCAGCGCCCGGCCGGCGCGCGCCGTCGTGCCGACCGGCGCCCTGCATTTTGGCCTGAAGGTGGAGGTCGAGGCGATCGCGCTGGCGCCAGTCGCGCCGGGCTGAGCGCTGCGGTAACACGGCCGCGCCCGGCGTGGTCGATCCCGCGCGCCAGGTGCGTCAGGTACCGCGCGGCCTGCATCGATGAACAAGCGGGTTGCCGCGGGCGTTGGGTTGGTGCCTGGGTCGCGCGCTGAACCGCGTGGTTGCCGCGCCGTCGATCAGCCGACGGCGTCGACCGCGGCACCGGATTTCGCCGCCGCGGCGTGGATCCAGCTCAGGAAGGCTTCGACGGCAGGGCGTTTGGCATGGCGCGCCGGGTAGACGGCAAAGTGGGCCTTGACGGCGATCGATCGCTCGAGGCCGAATAGCGGGCGCAGCCGGCGGTCCTTGATGTGGCGTGCAGCCAGACGAGCGCTTTCGAGCGCCACGCCGAGGCCCAGCACCGCGGCCTCCAGCGCCATCTGGGCGCGATCGAAGCGCAGCGCGAAGCGCTCGGGCGCACGCTGGTCCGACCAGGCGGCGAACCAGTCGGGCCACTGCACGATATTGACGTTGCTCTGGATCAGCGGCAGTTGCAGCAACTGGTCGACACGGCGCAGCCGGTGCGCCCGGATGAACGCCGGACTGGCCAGCGGCAGGATGGGTTCCTCGAACAGCGGCTCGACCACCAGATCGGGCCAGTTGGGCACGCCGTAGCGGATGTCGACATCGGCGTGGCCGAGTGCGAAATCGCTGTGCATCGGCGCGGCAGACAGGTTCAGCGCAATCGCCGGATTGGCGCGCGCGAACGACGGCAGGCGTGGCATCAGCCACAGCGTGGCGATGCTGGGCGAGCAATGCAGATACAGGCTGTTCGAGACCCCCTGCTGCAGATCGTTGCTGGCCACCGCGATGGCCGTCAGCGCGCCGCCGATGCGGGCCAGGTATTGCTCGCCGGCCGCACTGAGGCGCACACCGTGTGCGCTGCGCTCGAGCAGGCGCACCCCGAGCTGCGACTCAAGGCGGGCCAGCTGGTGGCTGATGGCCGATGCGCTCAGATGCAGCTCGGCGGCGGCCAGCGCAAAACTGCGGCGCCGCGCGACGGCCTCGAAGGCCTGCAGGTTGGCAATCGGCGGCAGGTACGACATCGGGTGTACCCGGTGTTCAAGTGACGATTCGTCATCTTAAGATGATTTTTCTTCGCTTGATGGCATTTGAGCATCGAGGGATGATTTCGCAGCTCGAATGCGGCGCATTTGGCCGGTCGGCCTATGCACGGGTTTGCGGGTTCTCTGACTTGCAGGCTTGCAGGCTTGCAAGCTGCGGACCACAGGCTGCGTGGCCTGTGCATTCGATCCCACGCTACACACAGGAGAACGCAAGGTGCTTTTGAACGACAAGGTGGCGATCATCACCGGCGGCGCCGGCCGCAACGGCCTGGGCTTTGCCACCGCGCGCCTGATGGCGACACACGGTGCCCGCGTGGTGATCCTCGATCTGGAACAGGCCCAGCCCGGCGAGGCTGCGGCGCGCCTGGGTGAGGGGCACCTCGGGCTGGTTGCCGATGTCACCGACAAGGCCTCGTGCGACGCTGCAGTGGCCAAGGCGCTGGCGGCGCTCGGCCAGATCGACATCCTGGTCAACAACGCCGGCATCACCCAGCCGCGCAAGACGCTGGACATCACCGCTGCCGACTACGATGCGGTGCTCGACGTCAGCCTGCGCGGCAGCCTGTACATGTCGCAGGCGGTGTTGCCGACGATGCGCGAGCAACGGTCGGGGGCGATCGTCTGCATCTCGTCGGTCAGCGCGCAACGTGGCGGCGGCATCCTGGGCGGCCCGCATTATTCGGCTGCCAAGGCCGGGGTGCTGGGCCTGGCGCGCGCGATGGCACGCGAGTACGGCCATGACAACATCCGCATCAACTGCGTGACGCCGGGCCTGATCGAGACCGACATTAACAAGGGGCTGATCCCGGACGACCGGATGAAGGGCATCCTCGAGAACATTCCGTTGAACCGTATCGGCGAGCCCGACGACGTGGCCGGTTGCGTGGTCTTCCTGGCCAGCGATCTGGCGAAATACCTGACCGGCGTGACGCTGGACGTCAACGGCGGCATGCTGATCCACTGAGGCGCGCAACCATGACCGATCCGACCGACAAACTTGATCAACTGGCCCAGGCCGCCTGGCGCATCCGTCGCCTGGCGCTGCGCATGGGCGAGGTTCAGGGCCAGGGCTACATCGGCCAGGCGCTCGGCTGGGCCGATGTGCTGGCCGTCGCCTATTGCCATGCGATGACGATCCGGCCGGAGCAACCCGACTGGGAAGGGCGCGACCGCTTCCTGCTGTCGCACGGCCACTATGCAATCGCGCACTATGCGGCGCTGATGGTCGCCGGCGTGATTCCCGAAAGCGAGATCGACAGCTACGGCAGCGACGACAGCCGGCTGCCGATGTCGGGCATGGCCAGCTACACGCCGGGCATGGAGGTTTCGGGCGGTTCGCTCGGCCAGGGGCTGGCGATCGGTGTCGGGATCGCGCTGGCGTTGAAACACAAGCGCAACCGGGCCATGGTCTACAACTCGATGTCGGATGGCGAACTCGACGAAGGATCGACCTGGGAGGCGGCGCTGGGTGCGGCGCAGCACCGGCTCGACAACCTGATCTGCCTGGTCGACATCAACAACCAGCAGGCCGACGGGCCGTCGTCGAAGGTGCTGGGCTTCGAGCCGCTGGCCGACAAGTGGAGCGCCTTCGGGTGGCATGTGCAGCGGGTCGACGGCAACGATCTTCCCGCGGTGCTGCACGCCTTCGATGCGGCGCGCCAGCTGCAGGATGCCCGGCCGCGCGTGATCCTGTTCGATACCCTGATGGGCAAGGGCGTGCCCTTCCTCGAACAACGCGAGAAGACCCATTTCATCCGGGTCGATCCGCCCGAATGGCAACAGGCGCTGGACATCCTCGACCAGTCGCAACCCGCAGGAGCACTGGCATGAATACCGTGGCCGGCAACAAGCCGCGGCTGACGACCTCGGCGATGATTGCGTCGATCGCGTCCGAAGGGCAGCGCGTGCGCGCGGCACCGTTCGGCAAGGCGCTGGTGGCCTATGCCGAGTCGCGCCCGGCGGTGGTCGGAATGACGGCCGATCTGGCGAAATATACCGATCTGCACCTGTTCGCGGAGGCCTTTCCCGAGCGTTTTCATCAGATGGGCATGGCCGAGCAATTGTTGATGGCCGCCGCCGGTGGCATGGCCAAGGAAGGGCTGCTGCCGTTCGCCACCACTTACGCGGTCTTCGCGACCCGGCGCGCCTATGACTTCATCCACCAGGTGATTGCCGAAGAGAACCTGAACGTGAAGATCTGCTGCGCCTTGCCCGGCCTGACCACCGGCTACGGGCCGAGCCATCAGGCCACCGATGACCTGGCGCTGATGCGGGCGATCCCCGGCATGACCGTGGTCGATCCCTGTGATGCGCTCGACATCGAACAGGCGGTGCCGCAGATCGCCGAACACGCGGGTCCGGTCTACATGCGGCTGTTGCGCGGCAGCGTGCCAATGGTGCTCGACGAATACGACTATCGCTTCGAGCTCGGCAAGGCCAAGCTGCTGCGTGATGGTGGCGATGTGCTGATCGTCTCGAGTGGCATCCTGACGATGCGTGCCCTGGAGGCGGCACAAGACCTGGCGAACGACCACATCGACGTGGCCGTGCTGCACTGCCCGACCATCAAGCCGCTCGACGAGACCACGATCGTCGAGGCGGTTCGCGCCAGACCAACACGCCTGGTGGTGGTGGCGGAAAACCATTCGGTGGTGGGCGGCCTCGGCGAAGCGGTTGCCAGCGCGCTGCTGCGGCACCGGGTGCAGCCGGCGGGGTTCGAGCTGGCCGGGCTGCCCGATGCCTTTCTGGACGCCGGCGCGCTGCCGACGCTGCACGATCGCTACGGCATCAGCCGAGCGGCGCTGGGCGCGCGGATCAAGGGCTGGCTGGGCTGAGCGGCCGGGTGGCAGTGATGCCCGATTGGCGCGCCAGCGCGCCGTGAACCATCAAGCGCTGCCGGTACCGGTGGCGTCCAATGCCTGCAGCGTCAGCGGATCGCGCACGCCGGCGAAGTAGCGATCGATCACCGTGGCAAACGGCTGGCCGTCGACGGCGGTGCCCTCGAACAAGCTCATGCACGAACACAGTTTCAGATCGTCCGGCGAACCGAAGATCTGGTGCGCGCTGTGGTCCTGCAGATCAACCAGCAGGTTCGAACACGTGACCAGCCGCGGACCGAGCACGCGATGGGCCGCGTAGACGCGCGCTTCGGCCAGATCGGCCAAGCCGAAATGGCGCGCCGTGGCGCTGCGACCGAGGCTGCGCAACTGCGGAAAGATGAACCACATCCAGTGGGTCTGCTTGCGACCGGCCCGCAGTTCGGCCAGCACCTGCTCGAAGACCGGCTGCTGCGCGTCGACAAAACGATTCAGGTCGGGCGACATGGCCGGATTCTCGCCGCAAGCCGGGAAGCCGGGTTGATTCATGTGCGCGCAACCCGGGATTACCTCGGTGCGGCGGCCGTCGTTCCGCCGCAAGAATGGCAGGCTTCGATCGAGAGCATCCGGATCGGCCGACGGCCCGCTGTTTCGGCCGGATGGTTCGGCAGTCAACAACACGGAGAACGGGCGTTTCATGGACATCAAAAACAGGGTGGCAGTGGTCACCGGCGCGGCCAGCGGCATCGGGCGGGAGGTTACCTTGCAGTTGGCGCAGCGTGGCGCCAGGGCGGTGGCGATGGTCGACATGACCGAAGCGGTGCACGAGGCCGCAGACGAAGCGAATGCCAAGGCCGGCCGCGAGGTGGCGATCGCGTTCCAGGGCAATGCCACCGACGAGGCATTCCGCGCCGGTGTGTTCGACCAGCTGGAGCAGCGCTTCGGCCTGGCCAGCATCTGCATTCCGGCCGCCGGCATCACCCGCGACGATCTGGCGCTGCGCCTCGACAAGAGCACCGGCAAGATGCGCATCTATCCGGTCGAGACCTTCCGGCTGGTGGTCGAGGTCAATCTGATCGCGCCGATCTACTGGGCGCTCGAGATGGTGGCGCGGATCGCGCAGGACCGCGTCGCCAGAGGCCTCAAGCGCTGGGTGCCGACCGAGCACCTGCAAGGCGCGATCATCTTCATCGGATCGGTTTCGTCGCAGGGCAACAAGGGCCAGATCTCGTACGCGAGCACCAAGGCCGGGCTCGAAGGGGCCGCGGCGACCGTGATGAAGGAAGCGATCTACTACGGCGTGCGCTGCGGCGTCATCCACCCCGGCTTTACCGATACGCCGATGGTGCGTGCGCTCGGCGAAGACTACATCGCGAAGAACATCCTGCCGTACACCCAGCTCGGCCGATTGATCCGCCCGCAGGAGATTGCCGACGCGATCTGCTTCATGGTGACCAACTCGGCCGTCAGTGGCGAGTTGTGGGCCGATGCGGGCTGGCACGCGCCGGCTTGAACCACTCGTCGCCGTTTCAGGCGCGCCGGCTGTCCTGGCGCGTCCCGTTTTCGAACCGTTTCAGGTACCGCCAATGACCGCCAGACAGGATCGAACAATCGCACAGGATTTCGACCGCGAATTTCGTGCGCAGGTGGCGCAGATGACGTCGGGCCTCGCGCCATCGGCGTTCACCGCGGCCTGGTCCGACTGGGCCACGCAGATGGCGGTATCGCCCGCCCGCCGCGCCGAGCTGCGACGCCACGCGATGGAGCGCGCCGGTGATACCTGGGCGTTTGCGCTGCGCGCCTTGACCGGGGCGCCGGTATCCCCGGCCGACGGCCTGGCCGAAGGCGAAGTCGATCGTCGCTTCGCGGCCGAGAACTGGTGGCAGTTCCCGTTCAATGTCTATGCGCGGGCCTACCAGAACAACGCTGCGCTGATGAACGAGACCGTGCAGGGCGTCGGCGGCGTCAGCGAATACCACGCCCAGCTGGTCGAGTTCACGGTGCGCATGCTGCTCGACGCGTCATCGCCGTCGAACTTCCTCGCGTCGAACCCGGAATTGCTGGCGCTGACCAAGTCCGAGCAGGGCCAGAACCTGATGCGCGGCCTGCAGCACCTGGTGCAGGATATCGGCAGCACGCTGGAGCAAGGGGCGCCCGCCGGCAGCGATGAACACGAGGTCGGCCGCACGCTGGCTGTGACACCCGGCAAGGTTGTCTTTCGCAACGAACTGATCGAGGTGCTGCAGTACGAGCCGACCACCAAGGATGTGTACGCCGAGCCGATCCTGATCGTTCCGGCGTGGATCATGAAGTACTACATCCTCGACCTGAGCCCGCGCAACTCGATGGTCAAGTATCTGGTCGACCAGGGCCATACGGTGTTCATGATCTCGTGGAAGAACCCGAGCGAGGACGACCGCGAGTTCGGCATGGACGACTATGTCCACAAGGGTTTTCGGGCGGCGCTCGACTGCGTCAGCGCGATCGTGCCGAAACGCCAGGTGCACGCGGTGGGTTATTGCATCGGCGGCACGTTGCTGGCCATCGCCGCGGCATCGCTGGCCCGGCAGAAGGATGATCGGCTGGCTTCGGTCACGATGTTTGCGGCGCAGACCGATTTCACTGAACCGGGTGAACTTGCGTTCTTCATCAACCCCAGCCAACTGGCGATGCTGGAGGCGACGATGCACAAGAAGGGCGTGCTCGACAGCAAGCAGATGGGCGGCGCATTTGCGATGCTGCGCGCCAAGGATCTGCTGTGGCAGCCGATGATCGACAGCTACCTGAAGGGCCAGCGGGCGCCGATGATCGACCTGATGGCCTGGAATGCCGACGGCACCCGGATGCCGGCGCGCATGCACACCGAATACCTGTACCGGCTGTATCTGGACAACGAGCTGGCGACGAACCGCTTTCCGCTCGACGACAAGCTGGTGCGGTTGTCCGACATCCGGGCGCCGATGTTCGTCGTCGGTACCGAGACCGATCATGTGGCGCCCTGGAAATCGGTCTACAAGGTCGACAACCTGGTGCGTTCCGACGACCTGACGTTTGTGCTGACCTCGGGCGGGCACAACGCCGGCATCGTCTGCGGGCCGGTCCATCCGAAGCGCCACTACCGCATGCACACGCGTCGGCTGGTCGATCCGCACCAGGCGCCCGACGAGTGGATGGAAGAGGCCGGGAAACACGCCGGCTCGTGGTGGCCGGCCTGGCAGACGTGGCTGGCCGATCATTCGGGCGGCAAGCTTAAGCCGCCGAAGATGGGGGCGGCGCGCAAGGGCCTGACGGTGATCGACGACGCACCTGGGCAATACGTGCGGCAGCGATGATGGGCAGGGTGGGATGCTGAATCGGAGCCTGGGCCGGCGATCCGGCGCCGGTTTCAGCTACCGAGTCCGATGCCGATCGGCAACTTGTGCGCGACCAGGCCGATCGTGCTGCCCTGGATCAGCAGCGAGGCCAACACCACCATGAACGCGATGTTGAACAACAGGCCGGCCTGCGGAGTGCCCGCCATCAACGGAAACAGCGCCAGCACGATCGGCACCGCGCCGCGCAGCCCGACCCGCGAGATGAACCAGGTCTCGCGTGCGCTGAATCGAAACGGCAGCAGGCACAACCAGACCGCCGCCGGACGGGCGATGAACATCAGCGTTGCCGCCACCCCCAGCCCCGGCCCCACCGACTCCAGCATCGTTGTCGGCGTGACCAGCAGCCCGAGCAACAGGAACACCGCCATCGGATCGTTGACGCCGGATTCGATCTCGAGTGTTGCGGCGACCCGTTCGTTCAGCGTCACGCCGGATCGTGTCAGCAACGCGAACACGGCTGCCGCATCGGTCGAGCCGACCACGGCGCCGAGCAACAGCGCGGTCCAGATGTCGAGGCCGGCAAATACGACGCCTGCCAACGCAGTGATGCCGGCGCTGATCGCGACGCCCGCACTGGCGAGCACCGAGGCCGGCTTCAGTCCGCTGCGGAAGGTGGCGAAGGCGGTGCGCAGTCCGCCATCGAGCAGGATCACCGCCAGCGCCAGGTTGCCGACCCAGAACGACAACCGGAAGTCGTCGAAGCGATAGCCGCCGATGCCGTCCTAGCCGGCCATGATGCCGGCGAATAAAAAGACCAGCAGGAAGGAGAAGCCGATGCGGGTCGAGAACAGGCCGGTCGGCACGCTGGCGAAGACCAGCGTCGCGGCGGCGAAGAGGGGCAGGTTGACGAAATCCATCGGTGTTCCGGCGTCGCGATCAGGAGTGGACTGCGGGCCTACCGCAGCCCTGCATCAGGTCGAGGCCGGCCACTCGCCCAGATCGGCCGGGCATGCCATGACCAGACCCCCCGATCGCGCCCCGTCGGCCAACGGCGGGCGCGACGCCTGCTGCACCGCCAGCGCCGAATCGCGCTCGATGTCGACCACGCCCAGCCAAGCGCGACGGTGAGGGTCTGCAACTCCGAAGTCCGTTCCTCGACCTTGCGCTCGAGCAGCTGCTGGTTGACCCGCAGCCGACGTGTGCGCAGGTGGACAACCGCGCCGATCAGCCCCAGCGATGCGGCGATCACCAGCAGCCGGAACCACAATTGCTCCCACCAGGCCGGCAGCACCTGCACGTTGATCGCCAGCTCGTTCGGGCTCCAGATGCCGCTTCGGTTGGTCGCGCGGGCCCGCAGCATGTAGCTGCCGGGATCGAGCTTGGTGTAACGGGCGACCCGGTTGCTTGAGCCGCCGCTGATCCAGTCGGGATCGAAGCCGTCGAGCCGGTAGGCGTAGTTCAGGCGCGCCGGATCGCTGTAGTCGAGCGCGGCGAACTCGATGCTGAAGCTGCGGGCGGCGGCATCGAGCAGCAGGCCATTCTGCAGGCCACTGGTAGCCGCCTGCCGCTGGCCGTTGACGCGCAGTTCGGAAACCAGCATCGGCGGCGCGTAATCGGACACCTTGAAGGCTTCAGGATGCACTTCCATGATGCCCTTGCTGCCGCCGAGCAACAGGCGGCCGTCGCTGGTGCGGGTGTACGAGAGAAACCAGCCGGTTCCGAGATCGGCCCCGTCGCAGCCACGACCGCACTGCTGTCGTAGGACGTATCCCGGGCATCTGTCGAGGCGCCGTCCGATGCGCCGATCCGGTTTTGCCTCCGATACTTGCTGCGGGGGACAGTGCGGTGAGGGCGACATCTGACCTGAGCCGTACGAAGAACATCCGATCTGGAGCACACGAACATGATCAAACAGACATTCATCGGCGGCCTGCTGGTCGCGGCAGTGGTTCTAGCCGGCTGCGAGCGGCGTCCGTCGAATCCGGATCTGCCGAAAACCGAAACCACCGCGGCAATGCCCGACGCGCCGGTTGCGCCGGATCGTACCCGGGCGGAAATGTCCGCGCCCAGGCCGGCGGCGCCGGTTGCCGATGCGTCTCTGCCGTCAGCAACCGCGGCGTTGAATTCGGTTGATGGCAAACCGCAGACACCGCCGACCGCGGTGATTGAAAACACCCCGATGTCGAAGGCCACCGAGTCGGCGGCCATGCCCCTGGGTGGCCAGAACAACGATCACTCGGCTCCGAAGGCCGGCGACGCGGCCAGCGCGGCTTCACGCTGAGTTGCGAACTCCAGCCGCGACCCGCGACCTTCCAATTTTGACCGCCTGACCGCCTGACTGGTCGACCCGGACCCGCCCGGGCGCCCTCGCGGATCAAACCCTTGCGCGCGGCGCGCAGCCGGCCGATGCGAACCGCGGGCCAGCTCCGGCTACAGTTGCCCCATCTAGAACAACCGCGCATCGTCGACACGATGCCGTCCATCATGCCGCCCGTTCAAGCCCTGATCTTCGATGTTTTCGGGACACTGGTCGACTGGAGAACCTCGATCGCGATGGAGGCCGAGGCGGCCTTGTCACCGCTCGGGATCGAAGTCGACTGGCTCGGCTTCGCCGATGCCTGGCGCGCCCAGTATCAGCCGGCGATGGAGGCGGTTCGCAGCGGCATCCTGCCGTTCAGCAAGCTCGACGTTCTGCACCGTCGCAACCTCGATGTGGTGTTGAAGGAATCCGGACTCGAGCAGGTGGATGAGGCGGCCCGCGTGCAGCTCAATCTGGCCTGGCATCGACTCGATGCCTGGCCCGACGTGCAGGCGGGGCTGGCGCGCTTGCGCACCCGTTACCGGCTGGCGCCGTGCTCCAACGGAAATATCTCGCTGATGGTCGACCTGGCGCGACGCAACGGGCTGGTGTGGGATGCCATCCTGGGGGCCGAATTGGCACGCGATTACAAGCCGAAGCCGGCCGTCTATCTGCATGCCTGTGCCGCGTTCGATTGCGCGCCCGACCAGGTGATGATGGTGGCGGCGCACTCGTCGGATCTGCAGGCTGCTGCTGCGTGTGGCCTGCGCACCGCCTTCATCGCGCGGCCGGACGAGCACGGGCCGGGACGCGGAGAAACTGCAGCCAGCGTGCCGGTCGACTACAGCGCAGCCAGCCTGGTCGATCTGGCCGCGCAACTGGGCGGAGGCTGATCCCCAGCCAGACGGGCCACCCGGCCGAGGCGCCGGACCACCGCTCAGACCGGCCCATGCGCCACCGCGGCAGGATCTGGCCGAGCGCGCAGCGCCCAGGCGACACCGGCGATCAGCAGCACGATGCCGGCCAGCGTGTGCAGCGTTGGCCAGTCGCCGCGCAAGGCGAAGGCATAGGCCAGCGCTGCCAAGGTCTCGAAAACGATCAGTTGCCCGGCAAGCGTCGGTGGCAGGCGCTGGCTGGCCTCGTTCCAGCACAAGGTGCCGAGCCAGGATGACAGCAGCCCGATGGTGAACATCAGACCGACGAACTGGGCCGCCTGCGGACCGAGGGGCATCGCGAAATCGGCGCCGCTGGCCGCCATCCACAACCAGACGCCGGCATAACCGATCACGGCCAACGGCAAGGTGGCCAGGCCTTGCGCGGTGGCCCAGCTGCGCGGGCTGCGGTCGGCATGGGCGCGCAGCCACTCGGAATTGCGGATCGGGTACCAGGTCCAGCAGATCACCGCGCCGACCGCCAGCAGCGCGCCGAGCCAGTAGGTCGACCGGTCGACCGCCGGATCGGCGCTGACCCGCTGCAGCTCGGCGTGGTTGACCAGCGCGATGCCGATACCGATCATGACCAGCGACGGCAACATGCGCGACCACGGCACACGCGTCTCGACCCGGATGCCCGCGCGTTGACCGCGCAATCGCGCCGTGATCGCGATCACCACCGGCAGCGTGCCGATGATCATCGTCGGCAGCGGGCCGCCGGCACGTTGCAGGGCACTGGACAAGAACAGGTAGTAGATGACGTTGCCGACCGCGGCGAGCTTCAGCGCCTCGATCCAGTCGGCGCGGGTCAGTTCGCGCAGGCGAGCCCGGTCGAACCAGGCCAGCGGCAGCGCGATCAAGCCGAAGGCCAGATAGCGACCGAAGGTGTGCAGGGTTGCCGGGTAGTCGGGCAACAGCAGCGGCCCGACGAAGACCAGACCCCACATCAGACCGGCGGCCAGTGCAAAAGCGGTGCCGCTGAAAAGTCCGGGATTCATCGGCAGGATTGTCAGGGCTTGCCGGGTCTGCATGGCTTGCCGCCGCAAGCAGACATCGCGGCACGCCGAAGCAGAAATGATTCGGCACCTGCCGTTGTTGCCCGCGTTCAGCTTGAAGCCCATTGGACTCGCTGGCGTCGGTGCCGTCCACACGTGGCCGCCGAGTATGGGCAGCTCCACATGCATCACGAGGTTCTTGTCGGCGCCGGGATGGCCGGCCGGATCAGCATCGTAGCGACGGTGATGACCGCTGGCAACGACGCTCGGGCGGCTCATTTCAAGGCGTGCAGATAGGCGTACAGGGCACCCACTTCCGCGTCGGCCAGCGGCGCCAGGTGTTTCATGTATTTGATGTCCTTGCCGGCCATCGAGAACCCGTCGCGCATCAGTTTCGCGAACGACTGCGGCGAGTAGGCGCCGACCATCCGCAGGTCGGGCGCGGTGAACTCAGGGTTCGACAGGCCGCGCAGATCGGTGCCGTGACAGCCTGCGCAGGCGATGCGTGACAGGTATCGTCCGTGCGTTGCATCGTCGCCGCTCGCATTCGGCGGTTCGGCGGCGTCGGCGACGAGGCGAGCCGCCGGCTGGATCTTGCCCGCCACGACACCGATCCGGCCCATCGGCCCGAGTTGGATCGCTGCGCCCGGCCCGTCGGAGCGGGCGGGCTTGCTTTTGAGGAGCGCGACGACGCGGCCGAGATCCCGATCGTTCAGCGCATGGAAGGCTTCGCTCGGCATGATCATCAGGCTGCGACCATCCGGGCGCACCCCGTGGCGGATCAGGACCGCCAGTTCGTTCGCGCTGAGCCGCTGCGCTGCCGAGAACAGATTCGGTGCGACCACTCGCCCGACCATCGGCACGTCGAACATCACGTGGCCCTCGCCTTGCGGCCCATGGCAGCCGCCGAAGCAGTCGAGCAGGCCGGCCAGCCGCTATCCTTCGGCGATGTCGGCGGGATCCGTGGGGACCGACAGCGACAGCGCGGGCACCGGGTAGCGCTGATTCAAGACCCGCTCGGACATGAAATGGGTGATGACGGCGGCAACCAGCACCAGCACGATCACGCCGCCAAGGATCAATCCGATCCAACGCAGAACCCGCTTCAAGGCACACCTTCTTTCTGTCGGGACCAGTGGGGCAACAGTTTGCCGCTGATGTCACGTGGGCGCAAGCTGCTGTCGGCTAGCAGAGAAGCGACCCTCCCACCCTCCCTAGTTCGGCAGCCTGAGCGTCGTTCCTCCGGCACCCCTTGTGGGGATAACGACCTGGTAGGGGCTGCATAGACTGGATCGACCGAAACGAATCCAGCGAGGCCAGGCGATCGATCGACAGGCGGCAGACCCTAGCCGACGACAAGACCCCTGGAATACTGTGACTGCAGCCCGAGCCTCGATCGACCCGCCGCTTCAACCGGGTGGCGCCCCTGCTTCGTCTGGCGCAACTGATCCGGGGCTGCACGCGGCCTTCGAAGCCTTGTGTCTGCTGGCGAGGTTGCACCAGACAGCCGCCGATCCGCACAGCCTGCGCCACCAGCTCGGCAAATCGATCAGCGAACCGATCACGGCGAACGATCTGCTGTTGGCGGCGAGGCACCTGGCACTGAAGGCCCGGCATCTCACGACGAGCATCGAGGGTCTGGCGCGCATGCCGCTGCCCGCGCTGGTCATCCTGCGTGATGGCAGCGTGGCCGTGCTGGCGCAATCCGATGGCAAGCGGTTGCTGCTGCAGGAATTTTCGTCTGGCGAGCACAGCCGCCCGAAGATCGAACCGATCGCCACCTTTGCCGAGCGCTGGAGCGGTGAGCTGATCCTGGTGACCAGCCGGGCCTCGCTGGCCGGCGAGCTGGCCCGCTTCGACTTCAGCTGGTTCGTACCGGCACTCGTCAAATACCGGCGCCTGCTCGGCGAAGTGTTCGTCATCTCGCTGTTCCTGCAGCTGTTCGCGCTGGTGTCGCCCTTGTTCTTCCAGGTCGTGATGGACAAGGTGCTGGTGCACCGCGGGCTGACCACGCTGGATGTGCTGGTACTCGGCCTGGTCGTGGTGGTGATCTTCGAGAGTGTGCTGACCGCGCTGCGCAGCTACATCTTCAGCCACACGACCAGCCGCATCGATGTCGAGCTGGGCTCGCGGCTGTTTCGCCACCTGGTCAATCTGCCGCTGGCGTATTTCGAGGCCCGGCGTGTCGGCGACTCGGTGGCGCGGGTGCGCGAACTCGAAAACATCCGCAGCTTCCTGACCGGCAATGCGATCACGCTGGTGCTCGATCTGCTGTTTTCGCTGATCTTCATCGCGGTGATGTTGTTCTACAGCGTGCCGCTGACGCTCATCGTCATCGCCGGCCTGCCGCTCTACGTCGGTCTAAGCCTGTGCGTGGTGCCGGTGCTGCGCGCTCGGCTGAACGAGAAATTCGCGCGCGGCGCGGAAAACCAGGCGCTGCTGGTCGAAGCGGTCAGTGGCATCCAGACCGTCAAGGCCAGTGCGCTCGAACCCACGATGGCAAAGTGCTGGGACGGACAGCTCGCCGCGTTCGTCTCGGCCAGCTTCAAGACCCAGGTGCTGGCGACCTGCGGGCACGAAGGCATCAACCTGATCGGCAAGCTGGTCAGCGCCGCGACGCTCTGGTATGGCGCCCGATTGGTGATGGAGCAGCAGCTCAGCGTCGGGCAGTTCGTGGCCTTCAACATGTTTGCGCAGCGGGTGGCGCAGCCGATCATGCGGATGGCGCAGTTGTGGACCGATTTTCAGCAGACCGGCATTTCGATGGCCCGGCTTGGCGACATCCTCAATACCCGCACCGAGGTGGCGCCGACCAACGCTGCCCAGTTGCCGCTGGTCAGCGGCCGGGTCCAGTTCGACGCGGTGAAATTCCGTTACCGGCCGGAAGCCCAGCCGGTGTTGAGCGGCTTGAACCTCGATGTCGCTGCCGGCGAGTTCATCGGCATCGTCGGACGATCCGGATCGGGCAAGAGCACGCTGACCAAGCTGGTTCAACGGCTGTACAGCCCCGAACAGGGGCGCGTCATGATCGACAGCATCGACATCGCGCTGATCGACGCCGCGCAACTGCGGCGCCAGATCGGCGTGGTGTTGCAGGAAAACCTGCTGTTCAATCGCAGCGTGCGCGAGAACATCGCGATCGCCGACCCGGCAGCGCCGATCGACAGCGTGGTGGAGGTGGCTCGACTCGCCGGCGCGCATGAATTCATCTGCGAGTTGCCGGAAGGCTATGACACGGTGGTCGGCGAACACGGCACCGGCTTGTCCGGCGGCCAGCGGCAGCGAATCGCGATTGCCCGCGCCTTGTTCACCAACCCGCGGATCCTGATCTTCGACGAGGCGACCAGCGCACTCGATCATGAAAGCGAGGCCGTCCTGCAGCGCAACATGGCGGCGATCGCCGCAGGCCGTACGGTCATCGTCATCGCGCACCGGCTGACGTCGGTCCGGCAGGCTGATCGAATCGTCGTCGTCGACCAGGGACGAATCGTCGAATCGGGCAGCCACAGCGACTTGTTGCAACGGCCGCAGAGCACCTATGCCCGCTTGTGGTCGCTGCAGTCGGGAGAAGGCGCATGAGCGCGGTGGCTGCTCGACGGCATCCCGGCCTCGAGTTGATCGATCGTTACCGCGCGATCTTTTCTGCGGCCTGGGCGGTGCGGCGCGAGCTGGCCGGGCCGAAGCGCCTGGCCGATGAGACCGCGTTCCTGCCGGAGGCGCTGAGCCTGCAAGAGACACCGGTCCATCCGTCGCCACGACGCGCTGCGGCGGCGGTGTGCGGCCTGTTCGTGATCGCGTTGACCTGGGCGGTGCTCGGCCAGATCGACATCGTTGCGGTGGCCACCGGGCGAATCGTGGTCGACGACAACAGCAAGACGGTGCAGCCACTGGAGGCCGGGGTGGTGCGGCGCGTGCTGGTCAGGGATGGCGATCTGGTGCGCGCGGGGCAATTGCTGGTCGAGCTCGATGCCACTCATGCGGCGGCCGATGGTGCCAGTGTCCAGGAGCAGATCGCGATGGCGCTGTCCGAGGAGGTGCGCGCCGCTGCGCTGGCCCAGGCGATTGAGGCCGGCCGGCCGCCGCGGTTGCCCGAGTCGGCACGCGATGTCGTCAACAGCGACGACGATGCAATGCGACTGCGTGCCGAGTTTTCCGAGTTCGATGCCCGGCGGGCCAAGCTGGCGGCAGAGTTGTCGCGCCGCGAGGCCGAGCGCGTCACCTTGCGCGAGTCGATCAAGAAGCTGGAGGCCACGCTGCCGATCGCTCGGCGCCGCGAGGCCGACTTCGCAACCCTGGCGGCTCAGGGCTTCCTGTCCGGCCACGCGGGTCAGGATCGAACCCGCGAACGGCTCGAAATGGAAAGCGACCTGGCAACCCAGCGTGCGCGCCAGGCCGAGGCGCAGGCCGGGGTCAAGGAGGCAACGTTGTCGAGCGCAGCCTTCGTCGCCGAGACCCGACGCGTCTTGGGCGAGCGGCGTGCCGCAGCAGCATCGAAGCGGGTGCAACTGATCCAGGAGCGCAACAAGACCGAGCAGCGCTCGCGGCTGGCGCTGCTGACCGCGCCGGTCGACGGTGTGGTCCAACAGGTCGCGATCCATACCGAAGGTGGTGTCGTGACACCGGCCCAGGCCCTGATGGTGATCGTGCCGAAGGACGTGCCGCTCAAGGCCAAGGTGGTGGTCGACAACAAGGACATCGGCTTCATCGGTGTCGGACAACTCGCGCAGATCAAGCTGGAGACGTTTCCGTTCACGCGGTACGGCACCATTCCGGCGATCGTCAGGAGCGTGGCCGCCGATGCCGTTGCAGACGAGCGGAACGGTGCGCTCTTTCCCGCGACCCTGGAGCTGCAGCAGACCGGGATCGATGTCGATGGGCGGCGCATCGCGCTGGCGCCGGGCATGAACGTGACTGCCGAGATTCGAACCGGGCAACGCCGGGTGATCGATTACCTGCTCAGCCCGGTGAAGCGCGTGATGCACGACAGCCTTGGAGAGCGCTGATATGCGCCTGCTCGTCATTCATCAGAATTTCCCCGGCCAGTTCGGGCATCTGGTCCGGGCGTGGTCGCAGCGTAGCGGCTGGGACGTGCGTGGCCTTGGCCGTGACACCGCACCGGGGCTTCCCGGGTTCGACGGCTTGTTGCGATACAGGCTGGCGCGGCATGTGCGCAGCGATCAGCATCTGTATCTGCGACAGACCGAGGCATCGACCCTGCACGGTCAGGCGGCGGCGCGTTTGATGCTTGAACTGCGACGCAGCGGCTTCACGCCGGATGTGATCCTGGCGCACCCGGGCTGGGGCGAAACACTGTTCGCGAAGGATGTATTTCCGGATGCCAGGCTGGTTCACTTCTGCGAGTGGTACTACCACGCGAGTGGCGCGGACCTGGGCTTCGATCCGGAATTTCCGCTCAGTTTCGACGACCGGGCGCGGATCCGGCTGTGGAACGCGCAACACGCACTCGATCTGATCCACTGCGACGCCGCGGTCAGTCCGACGCATTGGCAGCGCAGCCGATATCCGGCGATCCTGCGCGACAAGATCACGGTGCAGCACGAAGGCATCGATACCGAAGCGCTGGGGCCGGACACCCATGCCGTGCTGCAGACGCCCAGCGGCCTCGTGTTGAAGTCGGGCGACCCGGTGATCACCTATGTGGCACGCAATCTCGAGCCCTACCGAGGATTTCATGTCTTCATGCGGGCCCTCGCATTGATCCAGAAGGCCGATCCGCGTTGCCATGCCGTGATCGTCGGCGGCGACGAGGTCAGCTATGGCAGCCGCCCAGAAGCGGCGTCGTGCTGGCGCGAGAAGATGCTCGCTGAGGTCAGCGTCGATCCGTTGCGCACCCATTTTCTCGGCCGAGTCCCGAGGGCGCAGTACCTGAAGGTGCTGCAGGTCTCGGCAGCGCATGTATATCTGACCTATCCGTTCGTGCTGAGCTGGTCGCTGCTCGAAGCGATGGCGTGTGGCTGTTCGATCGTCGCCTCCGATACCGCGCCAGTGCAGGAAGTCATGCGGGACGGGAGCAACGGGCGACTGGTGCCATTCGGCGATCAGGCTGCGGTTTCAGAGGCTGTGCTCGGGGCACTGGACGCCCAGAGTCAGGCTGCGCAGCACCGAAACGTGGCCAGGCGAGATGCGCAAACCTTCAATCGCCAGTCGGCGCTGCGTCGATACGAGCAACTGTTGGTGCCCGTGCGGCGGCGGCACCCAGTGCTTCGGTTCGGCCGGAGCGGTGGGTCGGAAACGAGTTCAGCCAGCAATCGATATTTCAGCCGATGAGGACAAGCGCATGACCGACGACATACCGATATTTACGTTCCAGTCTTCCGATGCTTCAGACGCCGGTCTGCCAGGCGACGGCGTCGATTGCGCGCGGTTCTCAATTTCGCCGCCGATCCGAACGCATTTGAGGCTCGACTCTCGCCGGCCCACGTCGCTCCCGATGTCGCCCCCGATTCGAGGTCGAGCCTGAGGTGCTCCGTCGCGCGCCGATGGAAACCGCCGCGCGACTTCAGGCGGTGCAGTGATCGAACGAAAAGAGCCGCGCGCAGCTTCCGCCACGCACGGCTCCTCAACAGGCGGTTGATCCGAATCGCCAGATCAGGCGCGCCTGATCACCGCACCTTGCCGTCCTTCCACGCAGTCAGCAGCGTGTCGTAGGCAATCGTTTCGCCCTTCGGCTTCTCGTTGGCCAGTTTCTTCCACGGCGCGCCGTTGTCGGACAGGTACTTGCTCGGCGAGGCTTTCTCGTTCAGCTTCGGCGGGCAGTTGGCCATGCCGGCGCGCTCCAGCCGGGCCATCACATCGTCCATCTCCCCGGCCAGCGAGTCCATCGCCTTCTGCGGCGTCATTTCG
>JANNNE010000036.1:0-13839 GCA_031398385.1 Ideonella sp. | reverse complement strand
GCCGCAATGCTGCCTGCCGCTGCTGTCAGCGGCACTGGTCTTGCGCGAGATCGTTCGGCGTATCGATGCAGCCCTGGGCCCGACGAGCCGCTGCGGTGACCGACTCTGCCAGCCAGGCCACAGCCAGCGCCGCGAGCCGCGCGACGAACGCCACACCCAGCAGCGGCTCGGCGAGGATTCGACCGACCACGCTCTGGCGGCGCGGCGTCCAGCGCAGGGTCGCGGCTTCGCGCGAGACCGATTCGATCACCGCGCATTCGTCGACTGCAATACGCACGGTGTCGCCAGCGTTGAGAAAATGATCCCCGGTGACGCCGTCACGCGTCAGCCAGATCTGCCCGCTCAGCACCGTCATCTCGCCGCCGAGGCGACCCAGGTGACGTGCGCGGCCTGATTCCAGTTGCTCGAAGCTCGTTGTGCCTTGCGTGTTCATCATCAATCTCCTTGGAAGGATTGGTAGAGGGTGACGGAATGATTGCCTTTATGGCATGCTCTGTCCAATGAGATCGAGATTCGCGATTGATGCGATATTGGAATGAATGCAGTTTTCCGACGCCCGCTTGCATTGACCTGGATCCGCGCCTTCGACGCCGTGGCCCGGCACCTGAACTTCAGCGCTGCCGCTGGTGAATTGTTTGTCACGCAATCGGCGATCAGTCGCCAGATCAAGGCGCTCGAGGACGAACTCGGTGCGCCCTTGTTCACGCGGGGCACACGCCATGTCGAACTGACCCAGAACGGCCTGACCTTGCTGCATGCCGTCGAGGCTGGTCTGCCGAGAATCGACGCCGCGGTGCGGCAGATCCGCTCGGCGCGCGGGCGCAAGCGTGTCAGCGTGACCACCTTCGCGTCGTTCGGCTCCTTGTGGCTGCTGCCGCGGATCGAGGCCTTTCAGCGCGCCCATCCGGATATCGACATCCGGGTCTCGGCGGTGGATGCAATCGTCGATGTCGAGGACCCGGAGATCGACCTGGCGCTGCGGTATTGCGCGCCGGGCAGGGCGTCAGCGGGGGGCGTCCGGCTGTTCGGTGAAGTGATCACACCCGTGATCAGCCGCTCGTATGCGGAACAGGTCCGGCTCGGTACGGCGCCGCCGCTGTCGACGCCAGCCGACCTCGCACAGCACACCCTGGCCGAAGAGGACGACCTTCGCGCGAGCAGCCAGCTGCTGAGCTGGCGGCGCTGGCTGACCTGCAATGGCCAGCCTGAACTCGAGCCACGGCGCTGGCTCTATCTGAACTTCACCTATCAGCAGGTGCAGGCCGCACTGGCCGGCCACGGCGTGGCACTGGCGCGGGTCGCGCTGATTTTCGAGGCCCTGCAGCGGGGTGAACTGGTCGAACCGTTCGGCGCGGCCGGTCGACTGGGCAGCCCGGCGGTGTACTGGTTGTTGTCAGGGCACGGCAGGCGGCAGCGGCCTGAAGTCGAACGATTCTGCGACTGGGTGCAGGAGCAGGCGGCGGATACGCGCCGGGCGGTCGGGGAAGCGGACTGACATGGCCGGACAGGCGGCGGGTAAATCAGCTTTCATCGCCGCTTATCGCCGCCGAATGGGGGCTGGTGCCTGGGCTGGCGTCGGCCGTCATCCGTCTATACCGCCAGTACCGCGGTCGCTCAACTGCGGTTGCTGGTCGCCTCCTTGTCGTCCAGGCCGCGATCCGGTGATTCGAAGACCTGACGCGTTTCGTTGTCGGGATCAATCAGCTCTTCCACCGTGAATCTGCCGTATCGCTGTGCCAGACGGGCGTCGAACTCCTTCGCGACCTGCGTTGCCAGTTCGGCCTGCTCGTCCTTATCGGTTTCCATGACCAGGAAATGACCACCGTTCTTCGCCATTTCGTTGTGCGCCTTGACCAGATTGAGCTCCTGGCCGATGGTCGCCAGTGGGCCGGCGTTTTGCAGATCGTCCGCGGTCTGGGCCAGCATTTCCTCGGAGGTGTAGGTGGTCAGCGTGGCACTGTCTACCCCGGAGGCAACCAGCCGATCGACCGCGCCGCGCAGCGTTGCTTCGTCGTGGAATGCGATCAACGTATGGCCAACCGGCTTGAATACGCCGTAGGCACGGGGGGGATCGTTCTTGTCGACTGCGCTCATGATGGTGCCATCTCGTGTGGTTCGGTACCGCTTGAGTCTGCAGTTTTGCCACCGAGGCGTTGATCGGGCGATGTCGACTTCGGCTGTCAGGCTTGTCCGACAGCGGATTGCGTCGACTACGTCGCCGGTCGAGATCAGCGCAGCAGCTTGCGAGTCACTTCGGCCGGGTTCTTGCAACCACACTGCGTCAGCGCAATGTCGAACTCGTCGCGCAGCAGCCTGAGGGCATGTGCAACGCCCGGCGGCCCTGCGGCCGCCAGTGCGCTTGCGTAAAGGCGTCCGATCAGCACGGCGGTGGCGCCCAACGCAATTGCCTTGACGATGTCGGTGCCGCGCCGGATGCCGCCGTCGACCAGCAGGGGTAGCGTGCCGTCCAGCGCATCGGCGATTCGCGGCAGTGCCCAGGCGGTGCTGACCGCGCCGTCGAGGACGCGCCCGCCGTGGTTGGAGACGATCAGCGCGTCGATACCGAGCGCCCGGGCCTGGCGTGCGTCGTCAGGGTGCAGTACGCCCTTCAGCAGCAGCGGCAGCTGGCAGCGTTGGCGCAGCCATTCAACATCGTCCCAGCTGGCGGCCGATTGCAACAAGCCCCCACACCAGGCGTCGGCTGCCGCTGCGCGCTTCGGCGCGTCGACCAGGTTGACCGCCGAGATGTCGGGCGGCAGCCGGAATCCTGCCCGTCGCTCGCGATCCCGTGGCCCCTGGACCGGCGCGTCGATGGTCAATACCAGGCCTTCGAAACTGGCCCGCTCGGCCCGTTCGATCAGCGATTGATCGAAGCCTCGGTCGCCGCTCAGGGAGAGCTGGAACCACAAGGGTCCGCGTACCGCTTCGCTCAGCATCAGGCGTGCAACATCTTCGAGCGGCATGCTCGACTGCGCGCTCAGTACCAGCCCGGCGGCTTGTGCGGCAGCCGCCGCCGCGCTCGCGCATTCGCCCAGCGGATGCAGCAGCCGCTGATAGGCCACCGGCGCCAGCAGGATCGGATGCGGGCAGCTGCGGCCCAGCAGATTGATCCCAGAATGGCCATCGGCGAGGCGCTGCAAGCGCCGGGGCAACAAGCGCAAGGCGGCCCAGTCGTCGAGATTGGCCTGCAGCGTGTGCTCGTCGCCGGCACCACCCGACAACCACGCCCAGCGTTCGGGAGCGAGGCGTTCACGTGCCAGGGTTTCGTAGTCGCCGATCGCCTGTGCGATCAAGGCGCCAGGCGCCGTCATGCATCGGCCCATTGGCGCAACAGGTTGTGGTAGGTGCCTGCGAGCGCGATGGTCTCGGGCGTCTCGCCCAGTTGATCGCGCAGCCGCATCAACTGCAGATCGAAATCGAACAGCAGCCGGCGCTGCTCGCCGCTGCGAATCATGCTTTCGATCCAGAAGAAGCTGGCGAGACGCTGGCCACGCGCGACCGGCAGCACCTGGTGAACACTGCCGGCCGGGTACAGCAACAGATGCCCGGCAGGCAGCTTGTAGGACCTGCTGCCGAACAGGTCGTCGACCACCAGTTCGCCACCGTCATAACTCGCTGGGTCGCTGAGAAACAGCGTGCACGAAAGGTCGGCCCTCAGTCTGCCCGCGCCACCCGGCAAGCGGCGAATCGCCTGGTCGACATGGATGCCATAGTGATCACCCGTGCCGTCGTACCGGTTGAACATCGGTGGCAGCACGTTTCTGGGCAATGCGGCCGAGAAGTAGAGCGGCTGCCGATCCAATGCCGCCAGCACCAGCCGCTGCAGCGTCAGCGCCGGTTCGGCGTCGGCGGGCAGCTGTTGGTTGTGCTTGGCCGAGGCGGCCTGCGGGCCGGCCGTGCTGCGCCCGTCCACCCAATCGGCCTGGCTCAGCAGATCGCGGGCCTGCCGCAACTCGGCCTCGGTCAGGATGTCTGGAATTTGCAGCAACATGCAGTGGCGCTGACGCGTATGAGGATCAGAACGCGATCGTGCTGGTCAACTGCAGCGTGCGTTCCTTGCCGGCGATGTAGTGCCCGCGATACAGCTGATCGGCGTACAACTTGTTGGCCAGGTTGCTCAGGTTGAGCTTGAACACCGCCGGCCCGGTGGTGTATTCGACCATCAGGTCAGCGGTCACGAAGCCGGGTGCATCGAAGTTGGCGAGCAGGGGTTTGACCTTGCTGCGCATGTTCAGCCCGCCACCGATGCGCCACTGCGGATGGAAGCGCCAGCTTGTCCAGACGGTTCCGCTGTGGCGTGCGGTCATGGCTGGCCGCTCGCCGACGGTTTCACCGGTGATCAGCGTCGTGCCATCGCTCGCGCCCTTGTCGACCTTCGCATCGGGGATCCATTCGTAAGCCGCGAACAACTCCCAGTTCGGAGTCAGGCGCCCGGCGAAATCCAGATCGAGGCCGGTGGCGTGACGCTGCCCCGACAACACGTAATTGGTTGCATCGACCGTGTCGACGTCGCGGTTGCGCTCGTTGTATTTGGTTGCGTGAAAGAGCGCGAATCGCGTCGTGAAACGCCCGGATGCCCAATCGATGCTGCCGCCGAATTCGATGTTGCGGCTTTTCTCCGGCGGCGTATTCGATCCCAGCGGGTCGAAGGAATAGGCGTCGCCCGAGGTGTTGAACGAGGTTCCGTACGACAGGTGATAAGACTGCTCGCCAGTCGGCTGATACAGCACCCCGAAACGCCGGCTCCAGACCGAATCGCGGCGATTGCGGTCGGCCGTCAGGTCGCCGATCACGGCGTTGGTGTTGGTGTTGGTGGCATAGGTCCGGTAGTCACCGCCGAAGCGGTCCCAGCGCAGACCTGCCAGCAGCTTCCAGGCCGGCGCGATCTGCAGCATGTCCTGGAAATAGGCACCGACGGCCTTGGCATCGAACTGCTGGCTGCGGAGAATCTGGCGCAGCGATTCGTCGACCGCGCCGCCGTCGTTGGGGGTGCCGATGGTGGTCACCGGTTTGGTGATCGAAACCCCAGTTGGCAGCGTCGCGCTGTAGCGCGTGAAATCCTCGATCGCGACGTCGACTCCGGCAAGCACCGAATGTTCGCCACCGAAGCCCTTGAGCCGGCCGCTGTAGTCGGACTGTGCGTACAGCGCATCCATGTCCTGGATCTTGTTCTGGCTGCCACGGTTCAACACCGTCATCGGCCCGATGTTGTCGGCCGTCACCTGCTGGCCTGGGCAATTCGGATTGACCGCGCCGCCTTGCCCCGGGCCGCAGAAGCGGATCGCACTGGCCCGTTGGTCTCGCTCGTAGCGGCCGAGTCGCACGACCGTCTTCAACTCGTCAGTGCCGTTGAAGCGGTGCACGTGCGACGCGGTGCCGTAGGTGGTCCCGCCGGCCATGTAGTCGCTGGTGGCGCCATGGTAATTGCCAGGCTTGAACGCGTCGGAGATCTGCTGGTTCAGCCACGGAAACCCGTAGTCGATGCCGTTCCTGTAGTCGAGGTGGTACAGGCCGACAGAAAACTCGTCGCGCGTTCCGATGCCCCAACGAAAGGTCGGCGCGATGCCGTGTTTGTCGATCTGGTTGCCTTTGCCGTCGGCCAGCGAATACAAGGCGTTGATTCGAAACGCGGCGTCGTCACCGGTCTTGCGATTCAGGTCGACGGTGGTTCGCATGTAGTCGCCGGTGCCCAGCGTGACCGACAGTTCGCCCTGGTTCAGCAACAGCGGCTGCTTGTTGACCTGGTTGACTGCGCCTCCGGTTGAGCCCCGCCCGAACAGCATCGATGCCGAACCGCGCAACACTTCCAGGCGGTCCCAGTTGAAGCTGTCCCGGTCGTAGAAGCCGGGATCGCGCATGCCATCGAGGAAGATGTCGCCGGTGCTTTGCAACGCAAAGCCACGCAGGCGGATGTCTTCTTCTTGTCCTTCTGCGGCCTGGAAGGTGATGCCGGCGGTGCTGCGCAGGGTGTCTTTCAATGTGTCGAGGTTGCGATCGTCGATCAGGCGCTCGGTGACGACGGTCACCGATTGAGGGATGTCGCGCAGCTCCTGCTGACCCTTGCCGATCGTCGTGGTGGTGGCGCGCACCGAGTCCTTGTCGGTTTCGGCTTTGGCTCGAACCGGAATCGGCGCGAGCATCGGTGCCGACGCGGACGTGGCGGGCGCCGCGGCCGCCTGCGCATGGGCCGTGTCGGCGATCAAGCCGAAGCCGGCGGCCAAGGCGCCGAGTGGAAGCAGCGTAGCGCGGTGGCGCAACAGGTCGTTCATCGAATGCCCTCCGATTGGTTGTGGTTGCATTGGCTGCATCGACGCCACCTGGGCGCCGACGGCGACGCTCGAATCAGTTCTCGAGTTCGAACGTGATCGGGATGCGAACCCAGCCGGCGGTCTGCACGCCCGCTGTCTCGGCCGCACTTCGCCGAAAATTCGATCTCAAGTGATCTGGCAGGGCTCCGATACTTGGTCTTTGACCAATGGAACCAGAACGATGAAACGCCTCCACCTGCCCTGCCTTTCGGTCTGCGCAATCTTGTCGGCATGTGCCACGGCGCCCGGCCCGGAACCGGTTCTTGAGGTCGCCAAGGAAGAAATCGTCGCGGTTTCCGCCAGCAACCAGATCCTGCGGTTCAATGCCGGACAGCCGCAGAAAGTCCGCGATCGGCGCCCGCTGCAGGGTTTGCGCGACGGTGAGCGTCTGCTCGGAATCGATTTCCGCGTGGCGCGGGGCGAGTTGTTCGCACTGGGTGCCAGCGGTCAGCTCTACAAGATCGACATCGCCCAGGCGCGTGCCACGGCGATCGGCGCGGCTGCTGCGCTGCCGGCTGCAGCACCCGAGTGGGGTATCGACTTCAACCCGACGGTCGACCGGATCCGGGTCGTCAACAGCGCGGGCTTCAACCTGCGTCTGCATCCCGATACCGGTGCCGTGGTCGACAGCGACCCCGCGCAGCCCGGCGTGCAATTCGACGGCCGTCTGGTCTACGACTCCACCGACCGCAACGCCGGCAAGCCGCCGACCATCGTGGCCGCGGGGTATTCCTACAACAAGACCAACGACAAGATCACGACCAACTTCGCACTCGACGGTGCGCTCGGCACGTTGGTGCATCAGGGCACGCGAGAAGGCGTGGCGCCGGCGGTCTCGCCGAATACCGGACGCCTATACACGGTCGGCAACCTCGGCATCGGATCATTTGCGCATGCCAGCCTCGATGTCTCCGACCTGTCCTACACCGCCTATGCCGGCGTGCACGCAGCCAACGCCAAGGCAACGCGCTGGTACCAGGTCGATATCGTCACCGGCAAGGCCAGTTTCATCGGCACCGTCGGCGGCGGCGAGGCCTTGGTGGGCGCTGCAATCGAGCCCTGAGGGGCGCAGCGCACAAACGGTCGGTAGCCGATTCATTGCGTCTGCCTGCTCCGATGCAACGAGGGCACGGGGTTTTTTTTTGCAGATCGAGCGCGCAAACTTTGACGGTCTCGCCGGACGCCAACCTGAAGCGAAGCACGATCGTGACTGTGTCTTCGACACTCGCACCAAGCAGCAGTTGAGTGCCGCCTGCCCGACGCCGCTGACGCTGTTCTGATTGCGTTTGCCAACGACCTGGAAGGGCCGGTTGTGCTACCAGGCCAATGGCGGCATCGATGGCCCGGTCGTCACCGCCGTCGGTCCGAAGATGGATCGGCCGACCGCTTCCTTTGTCGAGTCGCGGTCGACCGCGATGGCCCGAGGTCGAGGCCTCGGGCTGTCACAATCCTTGCCCATGAAGCCGCGCCGCAATGCCATTGCCAGCACCCCAGCCACTCCTGCATCTCCGCTCGACAGCAGCTTCCTGAAGTCCCTGGTCGGCTACAACGCGCGGCGCGCGACACTGACGATCTTCGATGTGTTCGCGCAGCGGATGGCCAGCCACGGCCTGAATCCGGTCGAGTTCTCGATCCTGTCGCTGATCGGGCATAACCCCGGCCTGATGCCGAGCCAGATCAGTGCCGAACTGCGCTTGTTGCCGCCGCACCTGACCAAGATGCTGGTCCGCTTCGATGCACGCGGTCTGCTGATCCGGGCGCCGCTTGCCAGCGACGGGCGGGCCGTCTCGCTCAGTCTGAGCGCAGCCGGCACCCAACTGCTGGAGCAGGCCGCCGCAACCGTGGTCGCGCTCGAGACGGAGGCTTCGCGGGCACTGACGCCGAAGCAGCGATCGACCCTGATCGAACTGTTGCAGAAGATCGATTGCTGACCATGTCTGGCGCCGACGCCGGCCTTCGATGAGCACAGGTTCGGTCGAGGCGTCCGCTGCCCGCTTCGGCGATCTGCTGCAGCAGCGGCCGTTCATCCGTCTGTGGTTTGCACGCCTGCTCGGCACGGTGGCGATGCAGATGCTGATGGTGGCCATCGCCTGGCACATGTACGAGCTGACCGACAGCGCCTGGGACCTGGGTCTGGTCGGCCTGTTCCAGTTCGTTCCGGCCCTGCTGCTGGCGTTGCCTGCCGGCCACATGGTCGACCGCCACCATCGCGGCCGCATCCTTGCCCTGTGCCTGGCGGCACAAAGCGCGGTGGGTCTGGCGCTGTTCGCAGCGGTCTTGATCGATGCGTCGACAGCGCCAGGCGCTGCGGGCTCATCGGCACCCGGGATGCGCGGGCTGCTGCTGGCCTTGTCGGTTGTGCTCGGTTCGATCCGTGCGTTCCAGATGCCGGCGCAGCAGGCGCTGATCGTCAACCTGGTACCGCCGACGCTGCTGCCGCGTGCGATGGCCTTCAGTTCGGTCGGGCTGCAGGCCTCGGTCATCGCCGGGCCGGCCCTGGCGGGTTTGCTGTTCGTCGCCGGGGTGGCTGTTGTCTACGCAGTCTGCATGGTGTTGTTCATCGTGGCCGTCGTCCTGGTGGTCCGCCTGGGCTATGTGCATGTGACCGCCTCCCGCGAACCGCTCAGCGTGTCGACACTGTTCGCCGGGATTCGTTTCATCTGGCATCGAAAGGTGGTGCTTGGTGCGGTGTCGCTGGACCTGTTCGCCGTTCTGCTGGGCGGCGCGGTGGCGTTGCTGCCGATTTATGCCAAGGACATTCTGCACACCGGCCCTTGGGGGCTCGGTCTGTTGCGCAGTGCGCCTGCGATGGGTGCGTTCGTGGTCTCGATCGCGCTGACGCGCTGGCCGATCCAGCGGCGGGCCGGTCCGGTGCTACTCGCTGCGATCGGCACCTTCGGCTTGTGCATGCTGATCTTCGGGCTGTCGCGCAGTTTTGCGCTGTCGATGCTGGTGCTGGTGGTGTCGGGTGGCGCCGACATGGTCAACGTGGTGATCCGCCAGACGCTGGTGCAACTGGAAACACCGGACGCGATGCGCGGCCGCGTCAGTGCGGTCAATTCGATCTTCATCGGCGCCAGCAACCAGCTCGGCGAGTTCGAGTCCGGGGCCACCGCCGAGTGGTTCGGCCCGGTGGCGTCGGTGGTGGCAGGCGGCATCGGCACGATGCTGGTGGCCGTTTGCTGGATCCGGCTGTTTCCGAGCCTGGCGCGGCGCGACCGGATCATGCCGACAGCCTGAGATCGACGGTTCAGAATGCGGGCTTCTGATCATTGGTGGAGAGCAGCGTCATGACCCACACCGCACCGAGCCGGCCGTCCGTGGCCGACAAGCGCCGGACGTTCCGGCAACTGCATGAAACCGGCTGTTTCGTGATGCCGAATCCCTGGGATATCGGCAGTGCGCGTTACCTGCAATCGCTCGGTTTCAAGGCGCTCGCCACCACCAGTTCCGGTTTCGCGTGGTCGGTAGCGCAGGCCGATGGCGCGTTGTCTCGCGAGCGCGTGCTCGAACACCTGCACGCCCTGGTTGCGGCAACCGATCTGCCGATCAACGCCGATTTCGAGAGCGGCTTTGCCGATACCGATGAAGGTGTCGCGCAAAGTGTGCGATTGGCTGTCGAGACCGGCATCGCCGGCCTGTCGATCGAGGATTCGACGGGCAATCCGGCCGCGCCGCTGTTCGAGATCGACGTGGCGGTGCAGCGCATGCGTGCTGCGCGCAGGGCCATCGACGAGTCCGGCGGCGAAACCTTGCTGATCGGCCGTGCCGAGTGTTTTCTGTGGGGTCGACCCGATCTCGACGAAACGATTGCGCGTCTGCAAGCCTATGCGTCCGCTGGCGCAGATTGTCTGTACGCGCCGGGAATTCAAGGTGTCGAGCAGATCAGTGCTGTCGTGAAGGCGGTGGCGCCAAAACCGATCAACCTGCTGATCGGTGGAGCGAGCGCGCTCACCTTCGATGACGTGGCCGCACTGGGTGTGCGTCGGATCAGCGTCGGCGGGGCGCTGGCACGCGCTGCCTGGGCCGGTTTCATGGCAGCGGCGCAGCAGATTGCCCGCGAAGGCAGTTTCGAAGGACTCGGCAAGGCCGCATCGGGCAAGGAACTCAACGGCTTCTTTCGCGACGATGGAGAAGCACGCGGCGGCGCTTGAGGCCGATCCCCGCCACGCGGGGCGTCGGCCCGCTGGCACCAGTTGCCAGCAATGCCCAGGATGGCGGCCAGGCGAAAATCGACGCGCGGTGCTGGTGCAGCGCTGACCGACGCAGTCGAAGCAGGCTTGCCGCTTGTCGGCCAGCCTCTGTGGCTATTTGCGTGGACCGGTCTGCCTGAGTACTTGCACCAGTTCGCCGGCTTGCCAGATCTCGATTCGATGCTCGGTTGCGAACGGCCGCGCGTTGTCGGTCAGTTCGCCCAGGCTGATGTACAGCGCATCTTCGACATCGGCCGCTTCGCGGGCTGCTTGCAGGGCGCGCAGCGATTCGAGTCCGGTTCGCGCCGACTTCCAGCGCTTGGCGCTGACCAGCATGGTCCGACCGCGGCGTGTCATCACGAAGTCGACCGGTGGCTTGGCGCCGGGTTCGGTCGACCAGCCTTCGCGATGCAGGGCCGCTTCGAGCAGGCTCGAGAATTCAGGCCAGGCCATGTTCGCGACGGCTTGCTGGGTCCGCGCGAGTTCGGCGGCACTCGGCAGCGCCCATTGGCGCCGCAGTGCAATCGCGCCGACCACCGCGAACGGAACCGACGCCGACAGCGCGCCGACGATCCTGTATTGATCGGGAAGCAGCGCGGCAGCCAGCAACCCTAGCGCTGCCGTGATGGCGAAGCTGATCCACCACGGCGAACGCAACAGAATCGCGAACAGCGAATTCTTGGCCATTTTCAACTGCAAGCGACACCTCCCGGGGTGATCGAAACCGGCAGTCTAGGGCAACGAAGAATCACGCCCCCGCGGCGCGCGCAAGCTCCCCGCCAAGCGCATCAGATGCCGGCTGACTCACTTTGCCGGAGCGATCTCCACCACGGTCATCTTTCCGTTCTCGTTGACGGCCTTGAACTTCACCTTGTCGCCGGTCTTGACGCTGTCGAGCATGGCCTTGTCCTTGACCGTGAAGACCATGGTCATCGGCGGCATGTCGAGGTTCTTGATCGGCCCGTGCTTGAGCGTGACCTTGCCCTGCTCGACATCGACCTTGCGGACCTCGGCATCGCTCATGTCGACGGGCGCGGTGTTGGCGGCCATCTTCGACTGATCCATGGCTGCCTGCGCAAACGCCGAGGTGGAAACTACGCCGGTCAGTACCACTGCGCCGGCAATAAACAGACTTTTGATCGAGTTCATGTTGGTATCTCCGAATCTTGCGAAAGAGGTGTTGAATTGTGTTTTGTCATCCGACTGCTGCTCAGCGAACGTGCCCTGTTTCGAGTCTGAAACGGGCTGTCAGTTCCCTTTGTTCGGCACGACCTTGACCTTGCCGACCATTCCGGCCTGGTAGTGACCGGCGATCAGGCAGGCGAAGTCGAAATCGCCGGCACGGTTGAAGGTCCAGATGATCTCTCCGGTCTGGCCGGGCTTCACATGCGCCATGTAGGGCTCGTCGTGTTCCATGTTCGGAAACTTCAGCATCAGCGCCGCGTGTTGGTCGAGTTCGGCCTTCGTGCCGAGCACGAACTCATGCAGCATCGCGCCGTCGTTCCGGATCACGATGCGGATCGTCTCGCCCTGCCTGACCTGCAGCCGATCCGGCGTGACACGCATGTTATCGGTCATCTTGTATTCGACCGTGCGGCGCGCCGCCTTGGCATCGCCTGCGATGCCCCACGGCTTTTGTTCCTTGACCACGGCGGCGGCTTTGCGGGCATGGTCGGCCTCGCCATGTGCTCTGGCGGGTCCGGCAGAAATCAATCCGAGCGCCAGGCTGGTGACCCATACCGCGCGATAGAGGTTCGTCGCCGCGCCGGGCTCGATGTCGTAGGCGTTGAGCAGGAAGCAGTAGTCGCGATCGACCTCGTCGATCAACGGGTGTTTCGCCTTCGGGTGCGTGATCCAGAAACCCATCATCCCCATCGCCATCTGCACCATCTCGTCGGCATGTGGGTGGTACATGAAGGTGCCCGGGCGCCGCGCAATGAACTCGTAGACGAAGGTCTTGCCGGGATTGATGCCGGGCTGGTTAAGCCCGGTGACACCGTCCATGCCGTTGGGCAGCCGCTGGCCGTGCCAGTGGATGCTGGTGTGTTCGGGCAGCTTGTTGGTGACGAAGATGCGCACCCGGTCGCGTTCGACCACTTCGATCGTCGGTCCCGGGCTCTGCCCGTTGTAGCCCCACAGGTGCGCCTTGAAACCGGGCGACATCTCGCGCACGACCGGCTCGGCCACCAGATGGAACTCCTTGACACCGGCGTTCATGCGCCATGGCAGGGTCCAGCCGTTCAGCGTGACGACCGGGCTGTAGGGTCGGCCCGTCTGGGGCATCAGCGGCGGCATGGTGTCGGGCCCGGCCTGCATCACCGGTTCCGGCAGCGCGGCCATCGCCACCCGGCTGACCGAGGCAGCCGAGACGGCGGCGGCGATTGCGCCGACACCGCCCAGGAAGTTGCGTCGAGAAGACATCGATGTTTCCTTCGGATGGTTGTTCATCTCGTTCAGTGGGCTGCGCCGCCGCTGTCGGCGGCCGTCATGGCCGCACCTGCAGCAGCGCCAGGCGCCGGTTTGCCGATCAGCGCCATGTCGAGGTCGGCCTGCGCGATCCAGAAGTCGCGCAAGGATTCGATATAGCTGTTGACGCTGGCGATCTGCAGCCGCGCATTGGCGAGCAGCTCGAATACCCCGATCAACATGCCGTTGTAGCGAAGCACGTTTTCCTCGGCGATCAGCTCGCGCAGCGGTACCAGCTCGTCGCGTTGGAACACGGCGATGTCGTAGGCCGCGCGGTAGGCGCCGTAGGCTTCACGGACCTCCGAGCGCGCATTGATGGCCGCCTCGGCCGCCCGATCGACTGCCTGCATGTAGACCGCTTCGGCACGCGCGACGCGGGCATCGCCCCAATCGAACAACGGCAGCTCGCCGCCGATCTCCCAGCCACGCTGGGTCGGCGCCTCGTTCGAGCTTTTGCGCATCACGCCGAGTTCGAGCACGTTGATGAAACGCGTGGCCCGGGTCAACCCGAGGTTGCTGGCGGTCTGCTCGGCGGCAATCCGTGCACCCTGCACATTCAGCCGCTGCGCCATCGCGACGCGTTCGATATCCGGCCGGTCTTCAGGCGATTTTGGCAGGTCGGGCAGGCGAGCCGGCAACTGGAAAGCGGCCTGTTCTCCCCACACGCCAAGCAGGCGAGTCAGCTGTTCACGCGCCGAGCGCTGGGCCTGCTCGGCCCGCGCCAGGTTGAGTGTCGCGTCGGCGTAGAAGGACTGCTCGCGGGCCCGCTGCAGCTTGCTGAAATTGCCGACCTGCTGCATGCGACGCGCCAGCTCGGCGCTGGCTTCGGCGCTGCGTCTGACCTGCAGCATGTAACGCGCGGTTTCGTCTGC
>JANNNE010000168.1:0-3112 GCA_031398385.1 Ideonella sp. | reverse complement strand
TCAGTGTTTGTTGCGCAGAAAGATTCGCGCGAGGATGTTCAGAGCCAGCACGCCGAGCGTGATCAGCAGCACGCCGGCCCAGGCCAGCTTCTGCCAGTTCTCGTACGGACTCAACGCGAACTTGAAGATCGTCACCGGCAGGCTGGCCATCGGCTCGGTGAGGTCGGTGGTCCAGAACTGGTTCGACAACGCGGTGAACAGCAGCGGCGCGGTTTCCCCGGAAATCCGGGCGAACGCGAGCAGGATGCCGGTCAGCACGCCGGTGCGCGCGGCCTTCAACGTGACACTGGCAATCACGACCCACTTCGGTGTCCCCAAGGCATAGGCGGCCTCGCGCAGCGCATTCGGAATCAGCGACAACATGTTCTCGGTGGTGCGGATGACCACCGGAATCACGATCAGCGCCAGCGCCAGTACGCCGGCCAGCGCCGAATAGCTCTTCAGCTGTGCGACAACCACCGTGTAGATGAACAGGCCGATCACGATCGAAGGTGCAGACAGCAGGATGTCGTTGATGAAGCGCGTGAATGCGCCGAGCTTCGTGGCCTGACCATACTCGGCCAGGTAGACACCGGCCATCACGCCGATCGGTGTGCCCACACAGGTGGCCAGCACCACCATGATCAACGAGCCGACGATGGCATTGGCCAGTCCGCCGGTCTCGGCCAGCGGCGGAGGTGTGTCCTGCGTGAAGGTCGCAAACGTCAGGCCTTCGAAGCCGAGCCGAAAGGTCTCGATCAGGATCCAGCCCAGCCAGAACAGCCCGAAGGCCATGGCCGCCAGCGACAAGGTGAGCGCGACCGCGTTGATCAACTTGCGGCTGCGGTGCTTGGCCAGCCTGCTGCCGGTGATCGTGAAGATGCTCGAGCTTGCGGCGCTGTCGCTCATGTCCGCACCCCTTCGTTTTTCTTCAGTTGCATGAGCAGGATCTTCGAGAACGACAACACCACGAAGGTGATGAAGAACAGCACCAGGCCGAGGTAGATCAGCGAGGCCTGGTGCAGGCCCTCGCTGGCCTCGGCGAACTCGTTTGCCAGCGCAGAGGTGATGCTGTTGGCGGCTGCGAACAGTGACGGGCTGTCGAGCTGGTTGAAATTGCCGATCACGAAGGTGACGGCCATCGTCTCGCCGAGCGCCCGTCCGAGACCGAGCATGATGCCGCCGATCACGCCGGTCTTGGTATACGGCAGCACCACCTTGAACACCACCTCCCAGGTGGTGGAACCGAGGCCATAAGCAGATTCCTTCAGCAGCGGCGGGATCACCTCGAACACGTCGCGCATCACCGCCGCGATGAACGGAATGATCATGATCGCCAAGATGATGCCGGCCGACAGCAGGCCGATGCCCACCGGAGCGCCTGACACCAAGTCGCGCAGCACGGGCACATCGACCAGCAGGCGCTGCAGCGGTTGCTGCACGTAGGTGGACAAGACCGGGCTGAAGACCAGCAGGCCCCACATGCCGTAAACGATCGACGGCACGGCGGCGAGCAGTTCGATCGCAATGCCCAGCGGGCGTCGCAGCCAGCCCGGCGACAACTCGGTCAGAAACAGCGCGATGCCGAAGCTGACCGGCACCGCGATCACCAGAGCGATCAGCGAAGTGACCAGCGTGCCGTAGATCATCGCCAGACCGCCGTACTGGTCCTGCACCGGATCCCAGTTGCTATTCCAGAGAAACCCGATTCCGAATTCGGCAATGGCCGGCCAGGCGCCGATCACCAGCGAGACCATGATGCCGACCAGCAAGGTCAGCGTCAGGATCGCGGCGCCGTGCGAGAGCACGGAAAAAGCGAGATCGCCGAATGGATTCGCCCGGCGGGCGTTCGGAGGGTCGCCCTGATTCGGTGTGCGCACGATCGCCTTGTCGTCGTAGGGTTCAGCGGGAAGTGTAGCGGCCACGAATCCTCCGTTCAGACATTGCAGAGCCGCCCATCGAGGCGGCTCGGCGAAGACGAGGCGCCTGGGCGCCTCGGGGGTTCTTCTTCTTATTTGAGCGCGACGTTCTTGCCGCCCGCGTCCTTGATCTGCGCCCATTCCTTGCGGACCATTGTCTTGACGGCGTCAGGCAGGGGCACGTAGTCGAGTTCGGCCGACATCGCGTCGCCGTTCATGTAGGCCCAGTCGAAGAACTTCAATGATTGGGTGGCCTGCTCGGGCTTGTCCTGCGCCTTGTGCATCAGGATGAACGTCGCGCCGGTCAGCGGCCAGGAATCCTTGCCAGGCTGGTTGGTCAGGATCTGGTAGAACGACTTGCCCCACTCGGCGCCGGCAGCAGCAGCCTTGAAGTTCGTATCATCGGGTGACACGAAGGTGCCGGCCTGGTTTTGCAGCGTCGTGTACGTCATCTTGTTCTGCTTCACGTAGGCGTACTCGACGTACCCGATCGAATTGGGCAGGCGCGTGACAAAGGCTGCGACACCTTCGTTGCCCTTGCCGCCAGTGCCGGTCGGCCACTTGACGGCGGTGCCCTCGCCGACCGAGCTCTTCCACTCGGGACTGACCTTCGACAGATAGTTTGTGAAGATGAAGCTGGTACCCGAGCCATCAGCGCGGCGGACCACCGCGATCGTGGCATCAGGAAGCGGCACGCCGGGGTTCAATTTGGTCAACACCGGGTCGTTCCACTTGGTGATCTTGCCGAGGTAGATATCGCCGAGCACCGGGCCGGTGAGCTTGATCTGTCCCGGCGCGACGCCGGAGATATTGACGACCGGGACGACGCCGCCGATGACGGTCGGAAATTGCATCAGGCCGTCGGCGGCCAGTTCTTCGTCCTTCAGCGGCATGTCGGACGCACCGAAGTCGACGGTCTTGGTGCGGATCTGCTTGATGCCGGCACCCGAGCCGACCGATTGATAGTTGATCTTGACGCCGGTCGCCTTGTTGTAGGCGTCGGCCCATTTGGCATACAGCGGCGCCGGGAACGTAGCGCCTGCTCCGGTCACACTTTGAGCAAGGGCCAGATTGCTTGAACTGGCGAGAACGACGGCGGACGCCGCGATGCGAATGGTCGCGAATGTCATGGTGTTGAACCTTTCCGGGCTGGCCCGATGAGTGGATTTCATGGGCTGCACTGTAGGCAAGGTCTGTGACAACCACATGACAGA
>JANNNE010000183.1:0-16104 GCA_031398385.1 Ideonella sp. | reverse complement strand
TTGGCCAACACCAGGCGTTCCTGCGCAGCTTCAAGCGCCTGGCGGACCAGCACGCGCGCCGTGATGTCCTGGAACGCACCCTTCAGCCGCACCGGCTTGCCGCCTTCGAAGTCGACCTGACCGACCGCGCGCACCCAGATGCGCTGGCCGCCGCGCTGGATGAACGGCAGTTCCAGGTCCCAGCCCGGGCCGCCGGCTATGGCCTGCGCCACCGCGGCCTCGATGACTGGGCGCGCTTCGGGCGCGTAGAAGTCGATGGCTTCGTCGAGCTGGGGTTGGTAGCCCGGCTCGACCCCGTGGATGCTACAGGTCTGCGCCGACCAAGTGATGCGCCCCGTGGCGACGTCGAATTCCCAGCCTCCCACCTGGGCCAGGGCGCCCGTGGCGTTGAGCAGTTCTTCGCTCTTGCGCAGTTGTTCTTCCTGCGCTTTGCGGGCGCTGATGTCGAGGTGGGTACCGAACATCCATTCCGGCTGGCCATCGGCCGTGCGCGTGAGTACGCGTCCGCGGTCCAGCACCCAGACCCAGTGGCCCTTGCGATGCCGCATGCGCGCTTCGCACTCGTACTCGGCGCTCTCGCCGGCAAAGTGGGCTTGCAGCAGCGCGCCCGACCGCACCAGGTCTTCTGGGTGGCACAGGTCGGCCCAGGTCTGGATGGTGGTGGGTGACAGCTCACTCAGCGTGGCGCCCACGATCTCGGCCCAGCGCTCGTTGAAGCGTGTCTCGCCGGTCTGCACGTTCCATTCCCAGGTGCCGGCGCCGGTGCCCTTGAGGATGGACGCCATGCGCTCACGTTCGTCGTCAAGCGCACGGCGCGTCTGCAGGCGTTCGGTGGTGTCTTCCACCGAGCCGACGTAGTCCGTCACCTGGCCGTCGCTGTCCAGCACCGGGCGCGACAAGGACCGCACATGGCGGACCGTGCCATCGTCGTGCTGGACCCGGAACTCCATGTCGAAGTCCAGCTTCAGCGCCGCCGTGCGTTGCCACTCGGCAAACACGCCCGCCCGGTCGTCGGGGTGCAGGGAGCGCGACCAGCCCTCGCCCAGCGCTTGCGCTTGCGTCAGGCCGAAGATCGCTTGCCAGCGCGCATTGGCGTACGTGCAGCGGCCTGCAGCATCGGTTGCAAACACGCCCAAGGGCGAGGACTCGCTGAGCGTGCGAAAGCGCGTTTCACTGGCGACGAAGGCACGCGCCAAGCGCCGCGACTCCAGCGCCTGCACGGCCGCAATCGACAGCAACCGCAAGACTTCGCGCTGCTGGGCGCTGAGCCGGCGCGGCACGCGGTCGATGACGCACAGGGTGCCGACGTGGGCACCGTCGCTCAGGCGCAGCGTGGCTCCGGCATAGAAGCGGATGTCGGGCGCCTGGGCCACCAGCGGGTTGTCGGCGAAGCGGGCATCGGCCAGCGCATCAGGGACTTCGAAGATGCCGTCGTCCAGGATCGCGTGTGCGCAGAAGGCGACGTCGCGCGGCGTTTCCGTGACGCCGGGCAAGCCGACGTTGGCCTTGAACCACTGGCGGTCGCTGTCGATCAGGCTGACGAGCGAAATCGGCACCCCGCACACCAAGGCTGCGGCGGCCACCAGGGCGTCGAACTCCCGCTCCGGTGCCGAGTCGAGCACGTCCAGCCGCTGAAGCGCGCGCAGGCGTTCGGGTTCATCCAATGGCATGGGGGCTGTCAACATCACCGTCTCCTCGCAAACAGCTGAAATTATCTCGGCTGCGGCGGCAGTATGGTTGCCGAAGTGACACGTCGCTCAGGCGAACTGAGCGGCAATCAGGCACCATTTGTTCGGGAATTAGCTGATGGGCCCGATTGCGGAATTCATGAGCGGCGGGAACTGGCCGAGACCGCAGGTTGCGGTCTGGCCACGAAGCTGACGTTTGGCATCCCCGGGTGATGAAAGACCGCTGCTGCGCTCCGCGACCGGCGCGGGACGGCCCTGAAGCGACACTCACGGCATCAAATTCGATTCCGCAAGGCTTCTCAGACATCAGCACGCCGTCGCACGAACGAGCCGCGCATCCGTTCTGCGCCTGGCGGTCGTCATACCATAGGCACGGCTGCCGTTGCAGCGCTGCCCGACGCCGCGCTCCTGTCAAATCACGGCCAACAACGACGGATACTCTGACATGACACCTTCCACCCCCCCGCGACGCCGCTTCTCGATGATCCGCGGCTTTCATCTGGCCGACTTCATCACACTGGGCAATGCCGCCTGCGGCGTGTTGTCGGTGTTCCTGGCGATGATGTACATGGCCAGCGGCTCGATCACGCACTTTCTGCTGTCGGCCGCCATGACGCCGCTGGCCTTCGTCTTCGATGTCTTCGACGGCAAGGTGGCGCGCTGGCGCCACCAGCATTCGCCGCTCGGCCGCGAGCTCGATTCGCTGGCCGACGTCATCTCCTTCGGCGTCGGCCCGGCCGCGCTGGGTTTTGCCGCGGGGCTGCAGAGCGGTTGGGACATGGTTATCCTGTGCTACTTCGTCTGCTGCGGCGTCAGCCGGTTGGCGCGCTTCAACGTCACGGCCGAACAACTGACCACCGACTCGGGCAAGGTGGCCTACTTCGAAGGCACGCCGATCCCCACCAGCGTGATCCTCACTGCGGTGCTGGCATGGGCCGCTTGGCAGGGTGCGCTGGGTGCGCAACTGTGGGGCGGCGTGTGGCAACTCGGGCCCTGGCAGCTGCATCCCATGAGTCTGCTGTTCGCGCTGTCGGGCACGGCCATGATCAGCAAGAACCTGCGCATCCCGAAGTTCTGAAGCAGGCAGGCCATGCAATGCTTTGATCATGGACACGTCACTGATGATCCCGGCGGCGATACGGAATGCCGCCGACCACGCAAGACCGAGGTGGTGGCGCTCGCTCGAATGGTTTCGTGGTGGCCGGGGTCGGAGCGCTCGTCGGCCGGGCGGGTGGATCCGCCGCGGTCGTGAGCCCATCCAAAGCCTACACCGGTGACCACCCTGTCGATTCGGTGCCCTGTCGTTCGTCGATGGATACGAGGCGCCCACAGGGGCTGCGCCGATTCGTCAACCCAACTGGAGTGAAGCAGACATGTCATATATCGATGGTTACGTTATCGCGGTGCCTACCGCCAACAAGCAGAAGTTCATCGAGCACGCGCGCCAGCTGGACCCGATCTTTATCGAGTTCGGCGCGATCCGCGTGATCGAGGCTTGGGGCAACGACGTCCCCGACGGCAAGGTCACCGATTTCCGGCGCGCCGTCCAAGCCACGGCCGAGGAGACGGTGGCTTTCTCGTGGGTCGAATGGCCGGACAAGGCGACGCGCGACGCCGGCATGAAGAAAATGATGGAAGACCCGCGCATGGATCCGTCCACCGCCGGCAACCCGCCCATGCCCTTCGACGGCAAACGCATGATCTTCGGCGGCTTCGAACAGGTCGTGGAAGTGAAGGCCTGAGCTGAACAAGCAGTACGGCGACGCCGCACCGGAATGAGCCAGGCGTCACGCCGGGCGTCTGCACTGCAACCGCTGCAGGCGGGCAGTCGCCTCCCTTCCCCGCTACATCCCCTGCACGCGATGCCGATGGTTGCCCGAGTTATCACCCTGAATCCGCGGCGAACGCGTGCCTCGGATTTCATCGACCTTGCGATCGGCCTCGCCGCCGGTCAGGGCCAGCACCTCGACCGCGGTCTCGTGTTCGAAGGCGTGAGACTTGTCGGTATTGCGATAGTGGCGAAACATGGCCCAGTAGAAACCTACCGCGCCCACAGGCCCCAGGGCCAGCAGAAAAAGGATGCCGTCGCTGTCCATGTCAGTGCCGCCCGGCGGCTCCGAAGGTGCTGCCGGTCCCTTCGGGGGGCAGCGAACGAAGTAGGTGCCGGGTCGTCATGTTCAGCTCGCGATGAACCACAGCGCCAGCGCTTCGAGCACCGTGCCGATGGTCAGCGCCGCCAGCAGCAGCTTCCACTGCTGCACCGGCACGCTGCCCATGGTTTCGCCGGTGCGGCCGTTGACCGCGATGTAGTGCAGCAGGCCACCGCCCGGCCCGGGCTGCTGGTATGAATACAGCCACACCGGCAGGTACATCGACACCCAGCGCGTGCCCTTGACGTCGATGCGCTCGCGCTCCCAGCGCACGCCGCGGTCGTAGCCCTGCACCGAAGGCAACAGCCGAGAGCGGGCGATCGATAGCATCTGGTCGTGCACCCGCGGCATCAGGTGCAAGACGTCGCGGTCGCGCTTTTCAGAGGTGTAGCCCATCAGGTAGGAGGCATTCCATTGGACCGCGTTCTTGGTGTCGAACGGCAGAATGGTGTTGATGACGTTGTGGGTGTTGGTGCTGGTGTCGAGGTTGCCGCGGGTGGCGCTGGATTCGAGCGGGAGGTCGTCCACGGTGAAATCCACATGGCGCTGCACCTGCCACACGTCGGCATCGTAGTAGGTCACCTTGTTCTTGCCCTCTTCCCGGGTGTAGCGGCGCGTTTCGATCTCGCCGATGCCCGCTGCGTCGGCGCTGCCGCGTGCGTCCACCACCATGTAGGGCAGGTAGACGCCGACGACGTTGTCAGGGGTGAACTCGTCCTTGAAGGCCTTCAGCGCAAACAGCCGGCGCTTGTCGACGAACTGGCGAATGCGCGCCACCGCGTCGGCCTGCTTGATGTGAAAGGGCAGCACCGCGTCGGGCACCGCGCCGTTGTCGATCTGCTCGTTCACGCCCAGCACATGCCGGCACCAGTGACAGCGCGCGGTCATGGCGGTGTCGGTATTGATCACCACCTCGGCGCCGCAGCCACCGCACTTGAAGCTGCGCAGGCTCGCGGCGTCGGCCGCAATGTCGCTCGCGCCGGATGCGATCTGCGTGCCCAGCAGATCGGCGATGCCCACGCCCAGCCCGAAGGCTTCCTCGACCCGGGTGGCCGCCCATTCGTTGCGGCAGTAAAGGCAGATCAGCCGGTCGGAGCCCGGCCGATGCCGAACCTCGGTGGAGCCGCACTTCGGGCAGCGGTTCACGCCATCGCTCAACTCCTTGGCGGCGGTGTCGATCGCGGCCGGGTCGGGCGCCAGCAGTTCGTCCCGGATCGGCTGGGGCAGCGTGTCCGGGTCGAGCGGATGCTGCCCCGGCGCAGGCGGCATGTCCTGGGGCGAGCCCGGCCCGGTGGGGCCGTGGGGATTGGTGGGCGGGTTGAGCGCCATGCGCTGAGCCGGCCCCTACAGGCCCAGCGCCTTGGCCTTCGCCGCGTCGTAGTCAGCCTGGGTGATGAGGCCTGCGTCGAGCATCTGCTTGGCCCTGGTCAGGCGCGCGATCGGGTCGTCGGCCGCGGGCGTCGGTGCAGCTTGCGGCGCAGGCACGGCAGCCGGCGCCGGGGCCACCGGCTGCTGCAGCCCGGCAAGCCCACCCAGGCTGCCCGCGGCGATGCCCATACCCATGATGCCACCCGCGCCGGCGTTTTCACCCGCCGACTGCATGCCCGCCGCCACCGAGGCCTGCAGGTTGGAGTTGCCGCGCGCACCGGCCAGCGCGTCGGCGCGCTGCACCGTCTTGAGGATCTCGCGGGTCTGGGCGTCGTATTCGATGGAGACGATGGCCGTCTTGACGATGACCAGACCGCGGTCGGTCTTCCAGCCGTAGGCACTTTCGACCGCATCGGACAGGCTTTTCGCAAAACCGATGGCGTCCTGCTGGATGCGGGTGATGCGGTTGCCCTTGGCCGGGTCGTTGGTGTAGTGGCTGAAGGCCGGCGCCAGCGAGCTGACGACCTCGTTGAACAGCTGGCCGGCCGCCGCGTTGTCCAGGTCGGTGAAGTCGAATACCTGGCCGGGCTGCAGGTAGGTGGCTGGCACGAAGCTCTTGACGAAGCGGATCGGGTCGACGATCTGCAGGGTGTAGCTGCCTCGGGTGATGGCGCCGACCTGCGTGTTCAGAAAGCCGTCGTCCCAGTAGATCTCGGACTGGGTACCGAAACGGTTGTTCGGCAGTTCCTTCAACGACACGAAAAACGCGGCCTGCTGCGCGCCCGGCTGACCACCGAACTTGAAGCGTTCCCAGCTCTGGCGGACGAGCGAGTCGAACAGCCCGCCGCCGCTGAAGATCGATTGCGACTGCAGATCGTTCGAGTTCCATTCGTAGCCGCCGGCCTCGGCCACGAAGGCGGTGACCGCGCCGTCCTGCATCAGCAGCAGGCCGTAGCCTTCGGGCACGACGATGCGCGAGCCGTTGGTGATGATGTTCGAGGAGCCCCGCGTATTGGAGCCGCGCCCCGCGTTGGTGCCGTGGGGCACCGCCGCGAACAAGGCGGCCGTCGCCGCCAGGCCATCGGGTACGGTGTAGAAGTCTTTCCACTGGTCGGCGAGTGCGCCCCCGATCGATCCAACCGCTGCCTGAATGAGACCCATGGTGTCTTCCCTTTGCGAGTGTGTAGCTCGGTGTGGCAGCGCCCCCGCGGAGCTTGCCCGGTGGAAAGCATATCCGACCGCGGGAAAGCGAAGCTGTCCGGGGCATCGTGCCGGCCAGGATCGTCACCCCGGCGCGGTGCGCAACCCCCGTCTGCGCGATCCCGAACTCGTAGAACGCCCGGTAGCTGGCAGTGCCATCAGCGCCCGCGCGCGCGGCCATGTTATCGGCATCCTGACGCCAGAACATCTGCAACGGGCCGGGCACCTGCCGCAACCGCGGGTCGGCCCTGAAGCGCTCGTCGCTGGCGAAGGCGTCGAGCTTGCGTGTCGTGCGGGTTGGCACATGGGCCGTGCCGGCGGCGACCATGGCTTGATGAAGTGTCGAGCACAGCAGCGGATCGTGGCGCTCGATCATCGTCTGCCGGGTCTCGCGGGTGTAGACGGCGCGTGGATCAGTCACTTCGCGCAAGGACGCCATGCCGGGGTAGCAGTCCCAGGCAAAGAGGAACGCGTGCTCGATGCTACGCTGGCCGGCCGCAATGGCCTCGAGTGCGGTTACGCGCAGAGGCTGGTGGCCAGCGACATACATGCCTTCGGCGCGAGCGGCCTTTGCCAGCGCGAAGTAGCCTTCGCGAGGAATCATCGAGTACGGCTTCAGGAAGTCGATGCCGCGCGCCTTGTCGTGGGCCACGCGGGCGCGAGCCCTTCGGCTCGTCGCCGCGCCCAGAGCGGGGTCGACGCCGTTCGGAATCTCTGAGCCTCCGTCGATGGCCAGGCTGGTGATCTGGTCATAGCGGGGGCCGATGAGGGAACCTGCCTGTGTCGCCTGGTTCCAATGGCGCTTCTCCGCTGCGCAGGCGACCCAGGCGCACCATGGTCAGACAGGTCCTTGCCCAGGTTGATGACGCAGACCACGCTGGTCTTGCCCGGTTTCGGCAACCAGCCGACGCCGGCCTTGGTGGCCCCGCTGTCCCTTGTCCGCCTTGGGGTCGTAAGGCGATCCGACTGTCCATTCGTTGGCACTGATAAAAAACATGTAGACAAAGGTGCCGAGCTGGGCGCTTGTAAAGCGCGCGCCGGCCCGCCACCATTCGAAGCTTCTGGAGGACATGTCATGAACACCAAACCGCTTGTCGGCAGCGGACTCACCGCGCTGGTCACGGGGGCGTCGTCCGGCATCGGCGAAGCGCTGGCGCATCGCCTGGCCAGCGTCGGCTACGGACTCGTGCTGGTCGCACGCAGCGAAGACAAGCTGAAGGCCTTGGCGGCGGCGCTGAGCCGGCAGTACGGCGTCAAGGCCTGGGTGTCGGTGGCCGACCTGTCACAGCCCGGTGCCGTGCAGAAGCTGGCCACTGCGATGAAGCGCGCACGCCGGCCGGTGGACCTGCTGGTCAACAGCGCCGGCGTGCTCGAGCACGGTGCATTTGTCGGCATCCGGGCCGGCCGCCACCGCGAACTGATCGAGCTCAACGTCACGGCCCTGAGCGAGATGCTGGCGCACTTCCTGCCGCCGATGGTGGCGCGCGGCCACGGTCGGGTGCTGAACGTGGCCTCCATCGCCGCTTTCCAGCCCGTGCCGAATCTGGCGACCTATGCCGCGACCAAGGCCTATGTGCTGTCGCTGACCGAGTCCTTGTCCGAGGAACTGCAGGGCACGGGCGTGAGCATCACCGCGCTGTGCCCCGGCATCACCGCCACGTCCATGCTCGACCAGGCCAGGCAGGCCAGCAGCGAGCTGGGCGGCCTGCCGGCCTTCGTGGTGGGCAGCGCCGAGGCCGTGGCCGACGAGGGCTTCAAGGCCTGCATGGCGGCCGAAGTGATTCGCGTGCCTGGCGTGTTGAACCAGGCTGCCAATCTGGCCAGCCGGGCCACGCCGCGCTGGCTGCTGCGCCGTGTGGGCGGCGCCCTGGTGCGGCGGCTGGTGCCTGGCCCGTGAGCGGGGCCGGACTGGCGCGGCACGCTGGTCCGCGTCTTCAGCGGCTTCATCGCGTTCAGCGCATCGGGCGCCTACGGGCCATCCGACGCATTTGGCGCATTGGGCGCAAGCAGCGCCTTGCCCACCATCAGCGCGGCGCGTCCTTCCAGCAGGCTGCTCCCAGCAACACCACCTGCAGTTGCTCGACGAAGCGCTCGGTCATCTCGCCTTCCAGCAGCGGCTGCCCCGCCGGCAGGTCCAGGATCTCGGGCGCAGCGGCCAGCATCGCGGTTACGATCAGGCCGCAGACCATCTGCAGGCTGGCTGTAGCCAGTTCGGGGTAGGCACCCAGGCGCCTGAAGTCCTGCGCCATCTCGTTTGTGAAATGGCTGACCTCGTTGCGGATGGCCATGCGCAGGATGCGGCTGCCGCCGGCGCGTTCGCTGGAGATGAACAGGAACAGCGGCCGGTTGTGCTTGACGTACTGCAGGTAGACCTGCACCGAGCGGCGCACCATTTCGCTGTCCTGCACACCCACCTGCCGCGCCTCGCGCAGCAGCCGGCGCAGCGTGATGCCGACCTCTTCGACCAATGCCAGGCCCAGTTCGTCGGTGTTGCGGAAGTGGCGGTAGAAGGCGTTCGGCACGACGCCGGCTTCGCGAGCGATCTCCCGGATGCCCAGGCTGGTGAAGCTGCGCCCATCGGCGATCAGGTGCAGCGCGGCCTGCAAGAGCCCGTTGCGCGTGAGGTCCTTGCGCTCGCTGCGTGACAGCGCGTCTTCGCGTCTGGCGGGCGGTGGCGTGTTCGGCATCGGGTCTGGCTCGCGGCTGGGCTCTGTCCGGCCCTGGACTTGGCCTATTGTGTGTACATCTGTATTCTATCTCCGGGCTGCTGCATGGCTGCGGTGATGCCAGGCAGCCCTGTGCAGAGGTCATATTCCCGTCCACATTCATCGCGAAGCCGGCAGGCTGCGCTGGGCGCGCTGGGGGCGCTGGGTGCGCCACTCTAAAGTGCCGTTGGTTCGTTTACTTTGGGTGTACATATGTACACAATGCACCCAACCCGATCCGCCGGATCGAACGAGCGAGTTTTCAATGCCTGCCAGCGCTGCCAGCCCCGTTGCCACCCCCTGGGTAAAGACCGTCGTCGCACCCGTCGTCGCGCCCCTGGCGGCGGCCTTGCAACACCCCTGGGTCGAAACCGTGGTGCGGCTCGGCGCGGTCGAAGATGCCTTGTCGGCGCTGCACCCGTTGCTCTCGCTGACCGAGGTCAGGGTGCGGGTGCGCCGGGTGCTCGAGGAAACCGCGTCGGCCCGCAGCTTCGTGCTGCAGCCCAACGCGCTGTGGGCCGGTGCCCGCGCTGGCCAATTCGTGCGCGTGCGGGTCGAGATCGATGGCCGCCGCGTCGAACGCGTCTACAGCCTGTCTTCACGCCCCGGCGCACGCCGGCTGGCCATCACGGTCAGGCGCCAGGACGGCGGCCTGGTGTCGAAGCATCTGCACCGCCATGTCCAGGCCGGCACGGTACTGACGATCAGCCAGGCCGAGGGCGACTTCGTGCTGCCCCAGGTCCTGCCTGCCAGGATGCTGCTGCTGAGCGCCGGCAGCGGCATCACGCCGGTGATGGCCATGCTGCGCGATCTGCATGCGCGTGGCTACCGCGGCGACGTGGTCTTCCACCATGTGTGCCCGAACCCTTCCGAGCTGATCTTTGCCCGGGCCTTGCGCGACATCGCGGCCAACTTTCCGGCGCTGCGGCTGCAACTGCACTTCAGCCAACAGGCCGGACGCTTCAGCCCGACGACGCTGCTGTCGGCCGTGCCCGACCTGGCCGAACGCGAAACCTGGCTGTGCGGGCCGGCCGGCTTGATGGACCAGGTGCACCGGTTCTGGGAAAACCAAGCCTTTGCCGCGCCTCTGCACAGCGAGCGCTTCAGCGCCCCGGCGCTGCGCCCGGCCTCGTTCCGCGGCGCGCCGGTACAGGTGGCGCTGGCCGCCAGCGGCCAAGCGTTCGTGAGTAGCGGCTCCGAGCCCCTGCTGGTGCAGGCCGAACGCGCGGGGTTGACGCCCAAGCACGGCTGCCGCATCGGCATCTGCCGTTCGTGCCAGTGCCTGAAGACCCAGGGCACGGTCGAGAACCTGCAGACCGGCGAAGTGTCTTCAGCACCGAACGAGCTGATCCGCCTGTGCATCTCCGCCGCGCATTCCGACGTCGTACTGGCCCTTTGATCCCCTGCCCACACCGGAGCACACCATGAGTCTTTCCAGCCCCCACCACGCCCATCACGCCCACCATGCACTCACGCGCGAACAGGTCGCCAGCTTCGAGCGGGAGGTCGACGCCATCCGCAGCAGCGTGATGAACACGCTGGGCCAGGCCGACGTGGACCACATGCGCAAGATGATCCGCATCTGCCGCGTCAGCGAGGTCGCGGGCCGCGGCCTGCTGCACTTCGGCCTGGGCCCGCTCAGCTGGGTGGCCGGCGTGATGGCACTGGCCAGCGCGAAGATCCTGGACAACATGGAGATCGGCCACAACGTCATGCACGGCCAGTACGACTGGACCGGCGACCCGCAGCTGAACTCGCAGAAGTTCGAATGGGACATCGCCTGCGATGGCGAGCAATGGCGGCATTCGCACAACGTCACCCACCACACCTATACCAACATCCTGGGCAAGGACCGCGACCTGGGCTACTCGCTGCTGCGCATGACCGACGCACAGCGCTGGAAGCCGCGCCACTGGTTCCAGCCGCTGGCCAACCTGATGCTGGCGATGGGCTTCCAGTACGGCGTCGGCTCGCACGACCTGGAAATCGGCCGCTACAAGCACGGTGCGATGCCGAAGCCCGAGTTCAAGGCGCGGCTGAACCGCTTCCTGTCCAAGGTCGGCAAACAGTGGTTCAAGGACTACCTGCTGTTCCCGGCGCTGGCGCTGTGGAGCGCTCCGCGGGTGCTGGCCGGCAACTTCGCCGCCAACCTGATCCGCAACCTGTGGACCTACGTGATCATCTTCTGCGGCCACTTCACCGAAGGCGTGACCATCTACCGCGAAGAAGACACCCGCAACGAGACCCGCGGCGACTGGTACCTGCGCCAGCTGTCGGGCTCGAGCAACCTGCGTGGCAGCCGCTTCTTCCATCTGATGAGCGGGCACCTGAGCCACCAGATCGAGCACCACCTGTTCCCCGACATGCCGGCCCACCGTTACCCCGAGGTGGCGCCGCAGATCCAGGCGCTGTGCCGCAAGTACGGCCTGTTCTACAACACCGGCAGCCTGTTCAAGCAGTACCTGACGGTGATGAAGCGCATCCTCACGCACACGCTGCCGCCCCGCAAGACGGCGGCGCTGGCGGCTTGATCTGGCGACTGAGGACGAGCAGGGAGCGGCGGTTTCCGTGCCACCTGCCGAACACCGAAATGCCGCGCGGCGCCCGCCGTTCGGTGAATCAGCGCAGCGCGGCCAAGGTTCGAGTACCCCGCGTGGCTGGGTTGTCCGGGCCTAATTGGGCGGGGTGGACTTGAAGGATTCCAGTGCCTGGATGCGTTCCCACCAGGCGGCAAAGCCGTCGATGGCCAGCAGGCTCGCCATGTCTGGCGTGAGAGAGACGTAGAACACGATAGGGGCCAGAAACAGGTCGGCCAGGCTCAATTCGCCGGCGATGAAAGGCGCACTCCCCTTGGTCTTCATCGCCAGTTCGATCACTTTGCTGCCGTTGTCGATGCCGCCCTGGCGCATCGCCTCGTTCTTGCCTCCGACGAAATCGGGAAACAGGTGATAGGCGGCGATGCCAGCGACGAGAGCACCATAACCGTAGGAATCGACGAGGCCGATGACCATGTCCATGCGTGCCCGCGCCTGGGGCGAGGCCGGGATCAGAGACGGGCCGGGCAGCACGTCGTTGAGGTAGCGCGCGATGGCCGCGGTCTCGACGATGCGCAGGCCGTCGTGGTCGAGCACGGGCACCTTGCCGAAGGGGTGGCGCGCCAAGTGGTCGGCCTGCCGCGGCTCACCCGTCAGTACGTTCAGCGGCACCTGCTTGAAGTCGCTGAATTGCTTTTCGGCGAGCAGCATCTTGAGGGTGCGAACATAAGTAGAGCCGTTGAAGCCCCAGAGCGTCATTTCGGACATGGATGCCTCCTGTGCGTGAGTGGTAAAGCCGCTGCGCCTGCAAGCCGGCAGGCGGCCTTGCGGAGCGCGGCTTATCGTACACCGAGGCTTGCGCTCAGGGCCTGCCGCGCCGCAGCGCGGCGTCGACCGGACTCCTGGGCCACATCGCCCCCCGTGAGTTGCCAGGCTTGACGCCCAACGCTTCGAACCGTTCTCGTTCTGGCCCACCTCGGCGAAGCGCCGGTCAGCCGGCGGTGGCGGTCGACTGCAATCGGGCGGAGGCAGGCGCTCCGTTCAACCGCATCGATGCCTCTTTGCCGACGCTCAGGATCAGATCGGGCTGGCCGGTCTGGAAGAAACAAGCGAGCAAGCCCAGACGAACCACAGTGGTCGCAGGCTCGGGGTGAATGGGTACTGGGTGACCGGAATGCATGTTCGCTGCCGTCATGCTTGTCCACCGTTTCTTGGGGCGTCAGACAGCCAGTGTTGCCAGAAGTGCCTGACGGCGGCATGCGCCTGGCCGACTGACCGTGATCAGCAGTTCAATGGTTATGAGAAACCAGTTGATTTGGGAACTCTCGTTTGTCCAGCCCGCCATCATCGATCCATTTGCGAGTTGACAGCCGCGCTGCCGCCACCAGCGCATCTCCGTGCGAGTAGTCATAAGAGGAATACGCGAGCGGACAGAGTGGTGGTACCACGCACAACTGCGCACGCTCGGCGTACTGCGAGAAATCCGCCCGGAGCTGGCGCGCACCGAGCAACGTAATGGCATGCATAGCCAATCCCATTGCGTGCCGAGGTATGGCGCTTTGCACGCACGTGAAGCCGCAGGGAATGATGGTGAGGTGTGTACTGCCAAGCGCCACTGCCGTTGCAATGGGCGTGCCCGCGGCAACGACGCCATCGACCAGCGTCCTCCCGTCAAGCACCACCGGTGGGAAAATGCCGGGTATGGCCGAGCTCGCGAGAATTGCCTCGATGACATTGCCTTCAGAAATCAGCACCTCAGCTCCCGTTCCCTGCTCGGTCGCAACGATGTAGAGAGGAATCCGGGTGGCAGAGAACTGGCGGAACGGCAATTCACGCTCCAGCAACCGGCGGACGCCGTGGGACTCTGCCAGGTAGCCACGTCGCCCGATCAGCGCCAGGAATGACCCGATGGAAACGGGGAGGATGTCACGGGTGCGCACGCGACCCCAAAGCGCGCTGAGCCGATCCATGGCGGGCACTGTTGGCTCATGGGCCAAAAACGCGCCGTTTATCGCGCCGGCCGAGACGCCAACGATGAGATCGGGAGACTGCCCGTTGGCGATGAGTTCCGCCAACATCCCTGCTTGCACAGCACCCAGGCTGCCACCGCCCGCAAGAACGAACGCATGTTTTGAGCCTGGGGCAATCGGTGTCTGACTCATCTCATATCAGGAGAGAGAAATTCGAGTTTCTTGCCGAAACGTGCCGCACCTTTGAGCCATGTGTGAGTTGGACGAGCGATCTGAAGACGACTCGAAGGGCCCAAATGTCTTCAAGCTTGGGCGGGCCCTTTGGCCGCCCATGCGCCACGCCGGCACCGTAAAGCGCCGCCCATGCTGCGGCAGCGTGAACGAGCCTCAGCCTGGTGTCGGGCTGGCGACCATGACGCCTGCTACTGCTGCTTGGGGCCTTCCGTCAGGCGGCGACCGAGCCCGATTGCGTACGGGGCCGCTCTGGCGGCAATCATCGGGTCGGCAGACGGCTCCACGCCCTTTGGAAGAACCATTGGGTTGTAGGTGGTGGCCAGGCATGCGCCACCGCCGTCTTCAGCCACGGAGGTGACCTTCAGCAAACCCAGAGTGACCTTCTTGCGGCCTTCTGGCAGCGGCACGGTAGCGCTGTCGATCCTGTCACCGGTCTGGGCCAATTCCAGGTTGAAGCTGAAGGCGACCTTGCCGTCCTTCACACGTTGTCGCAGGTCGTCAAACAAAAAGCTGGGACCCTTGGCTTTGGCTTCGTCGTCCGTCAGGCCCTGGACGCCGCCAACGGGTTCGAAGATCCATTTTCCAAACTGTTTGCTTCCGCTGGCGTTGACAAAGCCAAAGGCATGTACGCCCCAGTAGTTGACCGTGCCGAAGCTGGCCGGTACCGGCTGCGACGCAAAGTGCTTGCCCTGCAGAAGCACTTCGGGGTTGGCGTCAGCGTAGGCCTTGACCTTGACCGCGTCAGGCATCTTGGTGGCCGGGTCAGGCTGTAGGGAGGCCAGGCGACCGAAGAACTGCTGAGGCGACGAGGCACCAAAGACCGGTGCCGAGATGTTGCCCATCTGCCAGGTCTCGCCGTCTGGCAGGTTGAACTGCAGTGCCATGTTGCGCTGGGACTTGGCGTTGTCCGGCGCCTTCGGGTTGGCGCCGCCAACCGAGAACCGCACCTCCACCGGCACCGGCTTGCCGCTGAAAGCCGAGGACCTGGAAAGAGCGCGTGCATCCGCCGTCCCAACAAACTCGCCTGTGGCGCAGATGCCCTTGGCGCCCGAACGGCGAAAACCCTCGAACTTGCCGAAGGTGGACTCGAATTGGTTCAGGAAGGTGTTCGGGTCAATCGGTGCGGCCGCAGGCGATTGCGCTGATGCGTTCAAGCTGAACACGGCGGTGGCCGCAGCCATGGCGGAAAAAACCAACTTTGTCATTGACGAAACTCCTGAGGTGAGCGGGGTGACGGGAAACAACAAGCTGGCCGCCCATGCAGAGCCTCCAGCCAAGCGTGAAGGTTTGTCGGGCCTGGCGAGCCGAGCTTACAAAGCGATCCGGATGGCCTGCACATGGTGATGCCAGCGTCCCCCACCGCGAGCCGCTGGCGGCTTGCCTGAATCCGGCCGCCCCGCACCCCGCATCGCTCCGGCCATCACCATGCCCGTCTAAGCCCAAGCGAACCGCAGTGGTCGCAAGCAACGATCTCTGATGAAACCGCTCTGCATAAGCGCAGAGTCAATGGGTCAGCCGCAACGAAATGGGCGGAGAGTCGATCCCTCGACTCCCCGCCCTTCCCGCGTCGAGCGGGATGCCTCGAACGACGGCGCCTGTTACCTCACCGGTGGTATTTCGCGAACGTCAGATCGAACCTATCAGCGTCCATGACCTTCGTCCACGCGGCGACGAAATCCTTGACGAATTTTTCTTCGCCGCCCTTCTGCGCATAAACCTCGCAGACCGCGCGCAGTTCGGCGTTGGAGCCGAAGACGAGGTCGGCGCGGGTGGCGCGCCAGGTTTCATGGCCGCCCTTGCGGTCGGTGGCGATGTATTCCTGGTCATCGGAGCCGTCGACGGCCTTCCACACGGTGGTCATGCCGAGCAGGTTGACGAAGAAGTCGTTGGTCAGCTGGCCAGAGCGCTTGGTCAGGTGGCCGTGACCGCGTTCGCCGTGATTGACACCGAGCACGCGCAGGCCGCCGATCAGCACCGTCATCTCGGGCACCGACAGGCCCAGCAGGGCGGCCTTGTCGATCATCATCTCCTCGACCTTGACCGCGAGTTTCTTCTCGCCGACGTAGTTGCGGAAGGCGTCGGCTTCGGGCTCCATCATGTCGAAGCTCTCGACATCGGTCTGGTCCTGCGTGGCGTCGCCGCGGCCGCCGGTGAAGGGCACGTCGCACTTCGCGCCGGCATCCTTGATCGCCTTCTCGAGGCCGACCACGCCGCCGAGCACGATCGCATCGGCCAGGCTCATCGAGCCGCGCAGG
>JANNNE010000272.1:0-6164 GCA_031398385.1 Ideonella sp. | reverse complement strand
CGCTTCGCTTCGTTCGCTGTGATCAACTTACGGCGGGACTTACACCCGCAAGAATGCGCCCATGCTGGGCGCACAGGAGGAGACGACGCCCCCAGGGCGGCGGCGGGGGACACGCAGCCATCCGGCCACCCGCCGTCCTCGACCTCTCTCAAGCACTTGAATACGCAGCGTGTCCATCTGTTCCAAAGCTAGCGCGCAAGAAACCCGGGCTATAATCCCGGATTACCCCCGCTCCAGGAAAGTGCGTCGAACGGTTCGACGTGGCTCCCGTAACTTCAGCGCTCAAGGCACACCCCATGAAAGACGGCATCCACCCTTCCTATCGCGACGTCTGTTTCGTCGATCTGTCCAACGGCTTCAAGTTCGTCACCCGCTCGTGTGCGCAGACGAAGGAAATGGTCGACATGGAAGACGGCCGCAAGCTGCCGTTGTTCAAGCTGGAAACCACCAGCGAATCGCATCCTTTCTACACGGGTACCCAGAAGAGCATCGACTCCCTCGGCGGCCGTGTCGAGAAGTTTCGTACCAAGTTCGCCAAGCTCGGAATCAAGAAATAATCCGATCCCGGCAGCAGAATCAAGGCAGCTTCGGCTGCCTTTTTTGTTGGTACTGCGGCTGCGAACCGACCTGATCCATGGCAACCACCCCAAATCCGGCCCTCGTGACACAGCGGGCGGCGCAGCGCCTGCCACGGATTGCGCTGCTGCTGTTCTGCGCCGCCTATGTGTTGCCTGGCTTGTTCGGACGCGATCCCTGGCGCAATGCCGACATCACCGCGTTCGGATACATGGCGAGCATCGCGCAGGGTCACTCGGGCTGGCTGTCACCCAGTGTTGGCGGCCTGCCGGCCGATGCGGCGTTGTTGCCGTACTGGATCGGGGCTGCCGCGATTTCGATGCTTTCGCCGTTGATCGAGCCCGCCGTGGCGGCCCGCCTGCCGTTCGCACTGCTGCTGGTGTTGTCGCTGGTGATGACCTGGTACAGCACCTACCACCTGGCCCGTACCGATGCGGCGCTGCCGCTGCCTTTCGCGTTCGGTGGCGAGGCCGATCCGGTCGACTATGCACGGGCAGTGGCGGACGGTGCACTTCTGGCATTGATCGCCACCCTCGGGCTGCTGCAGCTCGGCCACGAAACCACGCCTGAACTGGCCCAACTGGCCAGCGCAGCGGTCTTTCTCTATGCGATGGCGGCCAGCCCCTACCGGCCCCGGCTTTCGGCACTGGCCGTCCTGCTTGCGCTGCCGGCGTTGGCGGCCAGCGGCGCACCGGCCATCGGCCTGGCACTCGGTCTGGTCGGGATGGTGATCAGCATTCGCTCGAGCTACCCGGCGGTGCGTCGATTTGCGGTCTACCTGGGAATTGCCACGGCGGCGGCAATTGCGACGGCCAGCGTCCTTGGCGCCTGGCACAACCGCGTTGAACTGCCGGATTCGTTCGCCGAGCTCGCCACCTCGCTTCGACTGCTGGCCTGGTTCACCTGGCCGACACTGCCGCTGGCCGCGTTGACGCTCTGGCGCTGGCGTCGCCAGTGGTCGAATCGGCACATGTCGGTGCCGTTGGGCTGCGCCGGCGTCGCCGTGGTCGCCTGCCTGGTGATGGGCGGCGTCGATCGTGCGCTGATGCTGGGCCTGCCGGCGCTGGCCGTGCTCGGCGCGTTTGCGCTGCCGACGCTGCAACGCAGCAGTGGTGCGGCGATCGATTGGTTCTCGGTATTTTTCTTCAGCGTCTGCGCGCTGACGATCTGGGTCATCTATGTCGCCGTCCAAACCGGGGTTCCGGCCCGGCCTGCGGCCAATGTCCAGCGCCTGTTGCCCGGTTTCGAGCCGACGTTCTCCGGCCTGGAACTGCTGCTGGCCATTGCCGGCAGCGCAGCCTGGATTGCACTGGTGTTCTGGCGCACCGGTCGCAACCGGCACCCGCTCTGGAAAAGCATGGTGCTGCCGGCCAGCGGAGTGGCCTTGTGCTGGCTGTTGCTGATGAGTCTGTGGCTGCCGATGCTCGACTATGCCCGCAGCGAGCGGCCGCTGGTGCAGGGTGTTTCACGCCACATTCCGCCGCAGTCGTGTGTGGCGATGCCAGGTTCGCCACTGGCCAGGATCGCAGCGATCGAGCAACTGGGCGGTTACCGCGTCGACGCGGTCAATCCGCTGAACCAGACCGACTGCAACTACCTGTTGCGTCAAGAGCGGCGCAGCGGCGCCGAGTCCGGGCCCGCCGGCTGGAAACTGCTGGCGCGGGTGCGCAGGCCGAGCGACCGAAACGAACTGATCGCGATCTACGTCCGCGTGCGTGCAGCGGATCGGCCCTGATCACGTGCCGCCGCCCGCTGCACGGCTGGCGGCTCCGAGATATCCGGGATCTGCGCGCCTGGCGGGTCGTCGCGGCGCACGCGGGCAGCCGGAAAGACCAGCTTGAACGTCGAGCCCTGGCCTGCTTCGCTGGCGATTTCCAGCTCACCCCCATGGCGTTGCACCACGTGTTTGACGATCGACAGACCGAGACCGGTTCCACCGGTGTCGCGTGACCGGCTGCCATCAACACGATAGAAGCGTTCGGTCACACGCGCCAGATGCGCCTTGTCGATGCCGATTCCCGAATCCCTGACGCCGATCTCGGCGCTGCCGTCTTCCCGGATCTGCCAGGCGATATCGACTGAGCCGCCGGCGGGCGTATACCGCACGGCGTTGGTCACAAGATTCGAGACCGCGCTCGCCAACTCGGTCTCGGTGCCCGCCAGCTTCGCGGGACCACCCATCGTCACCTCGATCCGGTGGCGGCCCGCGCTCAAGGCCACCGCGTCTGCACGAGCCTGATCCAACAGCCGCTTGACGCTGACCCAACTGTCGACAGCCGGACGCGGACTGCCCTCGAGCTGCGCAAGAATCAGCAGATCGGCCACCAGACTCTGCATGCGCTGGGTCTGCTGGGCCATCAGCTCGACCACCCGCCGCCGCTCGACTTCGCTGAGCGGCAGCGTGTTCATCGTCTCGACGAAGCCGGCCAGCACCGTCAATGGGGTACGGATCTCGTGCGACACGTTGGCGACGAAATCGCGGCGCATCGCTTCGTTGCGCTCCCGTTCGGTCACATCCTGCGACAACACCAGCTTCATGCCGTCGCCGAATTCGCGGATATTCACCAGCAGGGTCCCGCGCAGCCTTGGATCCTGAAAGGTGACGGCTGTCGTGTGGTCGTCCGACTGCAGGTACGCCACAAAGGCCGGGGCGCGCACCAGGTTGGTCACGCGCTGCTGGCGATCCCGCAAAGGATCGAGTCCGAAGTGATAGGCAGCCGCCGAATTGCACCAGTCGATGTTGTCGCCGCGGGTCAGCACCAGCACGCCGTTCGGCGAGACCTCGATCGCCGACAGGAATTGATCGAGTCGGGAAGTCTCGACCGCGGCGCGCTTGTCGAGCTTGCGAAAGGTGCGCTCGATCAGGTAGCCCAGTTCGCCCCAGATGCCCGGATCGCGGGGCGCCTCGTCGCTGCGGTCGCCGCGCAGCCATACCAGCAGACGCCGCGCCCGCAGGGAATCGATCGCCACCATGACGCCGGCCCCGACAACCGCACCCAGGGCCGCGCCGAACGACGGCACACCCCAGGCATAGCCCAGCATCATGCCGAACTCGGCGAACAGGAAGACCAGCAGCGCCGTCGAAACGACTCGGGAGATCAGCCAGCCCATGATCGTGGGCTCATGCTCGACAAGTGCCTGGTTTCACCGCAATCCGCGAGCGCTAGGCCAGAGCCTGCAATTGCTGGGTCATGCGATAACCCGCGCCACGGACGGTTTCGACCATTCGCGACGCATTGACAGGTGCCAGTGCTTCGCGCAGGCGCTTGACGTGAACGTCGACGGTGCGCTCCTCGATGAAGACATGATCGCCCCAGACCCGATCAAGCAACTGCGCACGGCTGTGAACCCGCTCGGGATGCGCCACCAGGAAGTGCAGCAGCCGGAATTCAGTCGGCCCGAGCTTGATTTCGACGCCTTCCCGGCTGACCCTGCGGGTTGAGGGATCGATGCGCAGACCCGCGATCTCGACCGCGGCATCCAGCGCCTCGGGCGCCTTGCGACGCAGCACCGCACGGATGCGGGCCAGCAGTTCCTTCGGCGAGAATGGTTTGGTCAGATAGTCGTCCGCCCCGGCATCCAGGCCCGATATCTTGTCGCCCTCTTCGCTGCGCGCCGTCAACATGATCAGCGGCAGTTCCCGGCTGCGCGCATTCGAGCGCCAGGCCTTGGCCAGCGCAAGGCCGCTCTGCCCCGGCAACATCCAGTCGAGGATGGCCAGATCCGGCAAGATCCGGTCGATTTCAGCCTGGGCCTGTTCGGCCGTTGCCGCCTGCACGACATCGAAGCCCGCATGACGCAAATTGATCGCAATCAACTCCGCGATCGCCGGTTCGTCCTCGACGATAAGGATCCGACTCATCGTTGCACCTCCGTTGCCACGCTGCCGGGTCGGTTCATCAGCGCACCATGCTTTCGACATCGCTCACCGAGTTGTGGCGAACATCCGTCCCCTTGACAATGTAGATGATCACCTCGGCCAGGTTCTTGGCATGGTCGCCGACCCGTTCGATTGCCTTGGCGACGAAGATCAGGTCGATGCTCGACGAGATGGTGCGCGGATCCTCCATCATGAAGGTAATCAGTTTGCGCACCAGGCCTTCGAATTCCTGGTCGATCTGATCGTCCTGCCTCAGCACCTCGACCGCACGGTCAACGTCGAGCCTGGCGAAGGCATCGAGCGCCTTGCGCAACTGCGCCACGGCAAGCTCGGATTCATATGCCAGATCGTTCACCGGCAGCCTCATTCGGCTGGAAACGCCGGTATCGATCAGGCGCTGCACGGTGCGGGCAATCCGCGCCGCCTCGTCACCGACGCGCTCCAGGTTCGCGATCGTCTTGCTGATCGCAATCAGCAGGCGCAGGTCACGCGCGGTCGGCTGGCGGCGCGCGATGATGCCCGACAGATCGCGGTCGATCTCGATCTCCATCGTATTGACATCTTCTTCCCGCACCAGCACCTGGGTTGCGATGTCCGCGCTGAAGTGCGTCAGCGAATACACCGCCTGGGCCAGCTGCGATTCGACCAGCCCGCCCATCTCGAGAACGCGTGTCGAGATTCCGCTGAGTTCGGCATCGAACTGGGTAGAGAGGTGTTTGTCGGTCATGAGGGCTCCGTAACGTGGCGCGGCAGAGAAATCAACCAAAACGCCCGGTGATGTAGTCTTCCGTATCCTTCTTCTTCGGCTTCAGAAACAGCTCCGAGGTCGCGCCGAATTCGATCAGGTCACCGAGATACATGTAGGCGGTGTAGTCGGAGCTGCGCGCCGCCTGCTGCATGTTGTGGGTGACTATGACAACCGTGTAGTCGGTCTTCAATTCGTGGATCAGTTCCTCGATCTTGCCGGTCGAGATCGGGTCGAGCGCCGAACAGGGCTCGTCGAGCAGCAGGATCTCGGGCTTGATTGCGATGCCGCGCGCAATGCACAGGCGCTGCTGCTGACCGCCCGACAGACCGGAGCCGCTCTGATTCAGCTTGTCCTTGACCTCGTTCCACAGCGCGGCTTTCTTCAGTGCCCATTCAACGCGCTCGTCCATCTCGACGCGCGGCAAATTCTCGAACAGTTTGACGCCGAAAGTAATGTTGTCATAGATCGACATCGGGAACGGCGTCGGCTTCTGGAAAACCATGCCGACCTTGGCTCGAATCAGCGTCACGTCGTGCTTGGATTGCAGGATATTTTCGCCTTCGAGCATGATCTCGCCTTCGGCGCGCTGCTCCGGGTACAGCTCGTACATGCGGTTGAAAGTACGCAGCAAGGTCGACTTGCCGCACCCCGAAGGCCCGATGAAGGCGGTAACCTTCTTCTCGGGAATGTCGAGGTTGATGTTCTTCAGAGCGTGGAACTTTCCGTAATAAAAGTTCAGGTTGCGCACCGAGATCTTGGCTTTCTCGGTGATCGGCAGGTCGACTTTCTTGTCCATGGCTTGTCCACCTTTTTCGGTGTTCAGTGTTTGTTGCGCAGAAAGATTCGCGCGAGGATGTTCAGAGCCAGCACGCCGAGCGTGATCAGCAGCACGCCGGCCCAGGCCAGCTTCTGCCAGTTCTCGTACGGACTCAACGCGAACTTGAAGATCGTCACCGGCAG
>JANNNE010000262.1:0-7658 GCA_031398385.1 Ideonella sp. | reverse complement strand
CGCGAAAGTGACCGGGCTGCTTCTGATCACGCCGTGGGACCGGCTCGAACACGTCGCTGCGTTCCACTATCCGTGGCTGCCGGTACGCTGGCTGCTGCGCAACCGCTACGACAGCGTCGCCCACCTCGCTGCGTTTGACGGCCCGGTGCTGGTTGCAGTCGCCGAGCACGACAACATCGTGCCGGCACGCTTCGGCAAAGCCTTGCACGCCGCACTGCCGGGCCGCAAGCGGCTCGATGTGATCGCGGGCGCTGGCCATAACGACTGGCCGCTTCGGCTCGACGATGCGTGGTGGCGCAGCGCGGTTGCGTTCGGCCTCGGCGAGGCCGCGGGGCAACGCTGACGGGTGGCTCGCGGTGCGCAGTGTGCGGTTCGCGCCTCCGTGCTGCGCGGTCTGGCTCAGCGTCGCTTCATGCTTTGCCGGCTGTCCTGCCTGTGCCGCCCGCGCCGTCAACACCACGCCTGGCGCGAGCCAAGATTCCTACTGCGAGCAGCGCCAGCGACGGCATCAGCCACGCATCCGGCGCGTTCATCGCCCAGGCCGTGGCCCCGGCCACCACACTCCACAACAATGGCAGCGGCCACAAGATCCACGACCAGCTCTGCAACGGACGCTGCGATCGCAGCATCAACAGCAGGCCCAACGTCGCGCCGGCGGTCGGGTCGGGGGCGATGCCGAATACCTCGGCCTGGCCCCACGGGCGACCCAGCGCCATCCCGACCATCGGCTGCAGAAACAGCGCGAACAGCAGCAACGCCAGGCCCGGGCCGATCGCCGATCGAGCGGAGAAACCGTCCTGGTCCGACCGGCGTGTGGCCGCGATGGCAGCGCGCCAGGCGCCGACGAGCAGCAGCAGACCCTGCACCACGAACGCCGCGCCGAACCACAGCGCCGCCCAGTTGATGCTGGCGAAGCGCTGCACATGAAACGCCCAGCCGACCCAGACCCAGGCGAGCCCCAGCAAGCCGAAGACCGCGGGACCCAACCAGGCATGAGCCTGGGTGCGCAACGCCGCCACGCCCAGCGCCACCCCGAGCCCGAGCGTGACGATCTGCGCCGGCCAGGCCTCGGCGTTGTAGAGCTCGAACAAGCGGTGGTAGGTTCGCCCCGAGAACATCAGGAAATCGGACAGGCGGTAGGTCCACCACTCCGACATCACAGGCTCTGCACGTGCCCGGCGATGCGCCGCCGCAACGCGGCATCGGGCATCGGCCCGAGCGCGGCGCCCATGTTCTGGCGCACATGCGCGACGCGGGTGGTGGCCGGGATCGCGCAGGTCACGGCCGGGTGCGAGACGATGAATTTCAGTGCAATCTGGGCCCAGCTGTCGCAAGCGATTTCGGTCGCCCACGGCGGCAGCGGATGGCGCTGCAGATCCTGCAGCAGATCACCCTGCCGGAACGGGCGGTTCACGATCACGGCGATTCCGCGCTCCTGCGCCAGCGGCAGCAGGCGCTGCTCGACTTCGCGGTCGAGCAGGTTGTAGCTGAGTTGAACGAAGTCGATAGGCTGGCTGCGCATCACGGCCTCGATGTCGCGGTGGCGCCGCCCTTCGGACGTGGTGATGCCGACGTAGCGCAGTTGCCCGGCTGCCTTCATGGCCAGCAGCGCAGGCAGGTGCTCTTGCCAGGCCAGCAGGTTGTGAACCTGCAGCAGGTCGAAACGAGCGACGCCCCAGTAGCGGCGCGACGCCTCGATCTGCGCCGGCCCGCGCGCGCCGGAACCCACCCACACCTTGTCGGCCGAGAACACCGGCTTCGCAGCAGCGCCCAGCTTCGCCAGCCCGTGGCCGATCACCGGCTGCGACGAACCGTACATCGGCGACGAATCGATCATCCGGCCACCGGCGGCGAAGAACGCTCGCATCACCTCGGCGCAGGTGTCGCGTGCCGCCGGGTCGTCGCCGACATTGAACGTGATCCAGCTGCCCAGGCCGATCACCGGCAGGGCTTCGCCGCTGGACGGAATCGGCTTGGTCGCGACGGCCGGAGCGGCGCGCTGTGCCGTCGCGGTCGACGGCGCAAACAGCGTCGGCAGCCACGCGGCCGGGGCCAGCGTACCGACAGTCTTCAACATCGCGCGGCGGTGCATGTGCATGGCATCAAGATACCGCAACATCAACCGGACCGGGGCGTGTGGACTTGGCGGGGCCGTCACGTCAGCGTGGTTGCGGTCGTAGATCCTGCAATTTTTGGCGGGCTCCATTCTGTGGGAGGGCCTGCAGGCCCGATGGGCTTCGCGAAGGCAGCCATCGCGGCTGAAGCCGCTCCTACAACAGATGATCACGCCAGCGGTCGATGTCGCGATGCCTTCTGTGGGAGGGCCATCAGGCCCGATCGGCTCGCGCAGGCAGCCATCGCGGCTGAAGCCGCTCCTACAACATGCGATTCGGAGGATGCCGACTACAGGGTCGGGTAGTCGGTATAGCCCTTCGCGCCGCCGCCGTAGAAGGTCGCCTTGTCGGGCGTGTTCAGCGGCGCATCTTCGCGCAGGCGGCGCACCAGGTCGGGGTTGGCGATGAAGGGCTTGCCGAAGGCGATCAGGTCGGCACCATCGGCCAGCGCAGCCTGCGCGAGGGACTTGTCGTAGCCGTTGTTCACCATCCACGCGCCCTGCCCACCCGCCTGTCGGTACGCAGCCTTCAGCGCCGGGTAGTCGAACGGCCGGTCGGCCAGCTCGCGCGGGCCGCCGGTCGCGCCTTCGATCACATGGACATACGCCAGCTTCAGCGGCGCAAGCTGTTGCAGCACATGCTCGAACAGCGGCTGCGGGTCGGCATCCAGGGCGTCGTTGGCCGGCGTCACCGGCGACAGGCGGATGCCCACGCGCCCGCCGCCGATCGCGCCGACCACCGCCTGCGTCACCTCGACAAGCAAGCGCGCGCGGTTCTCGATCGATCCACCATAGGCATCGCTGCGCTGGTTGCTGCCGGTCTTCAGAAACTGGTCGATCAGATAACCGTTGGCGGCATGGATCTCGATGCCGTCGAAACCGGCCTCGTTCACCGCCGCGAGCGCGGCACGGCGGTAGTCGGCGACGATGCCGGAGATCTCGTCCAGCGCCAGCGCACGCGGCGCAGAGGTCTCGACGAAGGTCGGAACGCCGTCCTTGATCAACACGGTCTTGGTCTTCGCGGTGATCGCCGACGGCGCCACCGGCGCGCCGCCGTCCGGCTGCAGGTCGGTGTGCGACACCCGCCCGACGTGCCACAACTGCGTGACGATGCGGCCGCCGTCGGCATGCACCGCATCGGTGATCCGCTTCCATGCGCTCAACTGCTCGGGCGCATACAGACCCGGCACGTCGGCGTAACCCTGGCCCTGGTGGCTGATGGCAGTGGCCTCGGTGATCAGCAGACCGGCGCTGGCACGCTGTCGGTAATAGGTGACGCCCAATTCGGTGGGCACGGCGCCAGGCGAGCGATTGCGCGTCAATGGCGCCAGCACGATGCGGTTGACCAGGTGCAGATCACCGGCGACGAGCGGTTCGAACAGGGAGGTCATTCAGGGGTCCAGGCAAGAAGGTCGAGCGGCGGCACGATAGGTGGGATCGCCAGAGGATGCGGCCGGACAGCCCGCTGCCCACACCCGGCACGGGGTCGAGCCGCTGGCTCGCGCGGGATCGGCGCAGAAATGCAAGCACCGGCCCGGTGATTGGCGAGCCGCGAGCGATCCGGAGATGCAACGACCCGTCCGGCGAGCGCCGGCGTGCCCACCCTTGCGCAGCCTCCTGCGCGCACCCGCGCAAGACGGATGCGGGCTTTCGAGTGGGCGTCTCGCCGTTCGCGCCCGGCGGCGGCCTTGACGTGGGCGCGCCATGTCAAGCGGTTCACCCAGGCCCGGGACATGCCACCATGCTGCGGCCGCGCCCGATTACCGCTAGGATGAGCCAACCTCGTGAGCACCCCGGCATGAACTTCCTGTGGCCTCAGTCCCTGTGGTTGATGTTGGCATTGCCACTGTTGCCGCTGCTGTACCGCTGGCTGCTGCGCCGGCGCGGCAAGCCGGCACTGCGCTTCAGCAACCTGGCGCTGGTCCGCGAGGCGGCCGGTCGCCCGTGGCGGCGGCATGTGCCGCCGGCCCTGATGCTGTTGGCGTTTGCCTTGCTGACACTCGCTGCGGCCCGACCGACAGCAACCCTGACGCTGCCGTGGGCCCGCACGACCATCATGCTGGCAATGGATGTGTCGCGCAGCATGCGCGTGAGCGACGTCAAGCCAAGCCGCATGGTGGCGGCACAAGACGCCGCCAAGATGTTCCTGCGCGAGCTGCCGCGAAACATCGACGTCGGTCTGGTCACCTTTGCCGGCAGCACCCAGGTGGCGCAGCAGGCGACGCTGGATCGCGCGGCGCTGGTGAGCGCCATCGATGCGTTCCAGATGCAGATCGGCACGGCTGTCGGCAATGCGATCGTGATGTGCCTGTCGGAGCTGTTCCCGGAGCACGGCATCAACGTCGAGGAAATGACCTTCGGCCCCCGATCCGGGGCGCGCAGCATTCGTGATTTCAACGGCCGGGAGCGAAACGGCAAGCCGGAAACCCGACCATTCACGCCCGTGGCTCCGGGCTCCTACGACAGCGCGGCGATCATCCTGCTGAGCGACGGGCGCCGCACCATGGGCGTCGACACCCTGGAGGCCGCCAAGATGGCCGCCGACCGCGGCGTGCGCATCTACGTGGTGGGCCTCGGCACCCCCGACGGCCATGCCACGATGGATGAAGGCATGGCGATCTACCTGAAGCTCGACGAACCGACGCTGCGCGAGGTGGCACAGCTGACCGGCGGGGAGTACCACCACGCCGGCACCGCCGAGATGTTGAACAGCGTCTACCGGCAACTCGGCTCGCGCCTGCAGACGCAGACGCGCGAGACCGAGCTGACCGGACTGCTGGCGCTGGCGGCGGCCGCTCTGGTCGCGGCGGCGGCGTTCCTGTCGATGCTCTGGTTCGGGCGGAGCGGCTGAGTGTCGTCGTGCGCACGCGACCTGCTTCACCTGCCGCAGCGGCCGACCGCCGCAGCGGTCCCCTCAGGCCCGGCAAGGGTGCGATGGCCAAGTGTCGCGCCCAACGCTGTGGTCATCACGTCGCCCACCGCGCGAAGCGCCCGGCTGTCGGCATCGGCTTTGCGTGTCACCAGCGACATCTGGACCGCGGGCGCGCCACGGCCCAGGCGGATGAAACGCACCGGGTATGACTGGCAAAGGCCCGCATCGACCAGATGCACCAGGGCGATCCCCAATCCGGCACTCACCATCGCAATGATTGCAGGCACGCTGTCGAGTTCCAGCGCGCCTCGCCCCACGCGAACCCGCCGCGTCACGTAGCGCGCGGCGAGCGCGCCCGAGATGGTCTGGCGGTCATAACGAATCCGGTCGTACTGCTTGAACAATGCCGGCACCGATGCCTCGCCCGCCTCCGGTGGGACGATCAATCGCATCTCGCTGCGCAGCAGCGGCCGCCAGTTCATGCGAGGACAGCTGGTCTCCCGTTGACCGCGGCCAGTGACTGGCCGCGGTCGGGCTGCCGGGTCAGCAGCATGGCGCCATGCTCACCTGCGAGCGGCCGGCGCTCACTCTGCCTTGATGTTGGCGCGCTGGATCACTGCCTTCCAGTTTTCGGATTCGACACGCACGGTCTTGGCGAACTGCTCGGGTGTACCACCAGCCGCCTGGGCCCCGGTCTTGGCGAAAATCTCGATGACCTCAGGCGAGCGCACGATGGCGTTGATGTCCCGATTGAGCCGTGCCACGATCTCGGGCGGGGTGCCGGCCGGTGCAAACACCCCGAACCAGTTGTTGAACTCCATGCCGGAAACGCCCAATTCCGCGAAGGTCGGCACGTCGGGCAGCGAGGGTGAACGCTTCGCCCCACTGACGGCCAACGCGCGCACGCGGCCGGACTTGATGTGGGTTTGCGCCGAAACCACGCTGTCCATCAGAAAACCGATCTGACCCGCAATCAGGTCAGTGACCACGAGGCCGGTACCGCGATAGGGAATGTGCACAACGAACAAACCACCGGCACGCCACTTGAACATTTCGCCGGCAAGGTGCGGATAGGTGCCGATGCCGCTAGACCCGAAGTTGTACTTGCCCGGGTTGCGCTTGAGCAGATCGATCAGTTCCTTTGCCGTCTTGGCCGGCGAGTCCTTGCCGACGATCAGCACGCTGGGCGCGTTGGCCGCATGCGCCACCGGAGCAAAGTCCTTGACGACGTCGTAGGGCAATTTGTCCGGAGTCAGCACCGGACCGATGGAATGTGTGGAACTGGTTGCCAGCAGGATCGTGTAACCGTCGGGTGCTGCCTTGGCCACCATGTCGGCGCCGATCGTGCCACCAGCGCCTGGCTTGTTGTCGACGATGACCTGCTGGTCCAGCGCGGCTGACAGTTTTTGGGCCAGCGTGCGCCCGATGATGTCGGTGGCGCCTCCGGCCGGAAACGGGATCAACAGACGCAACGGCTTGGCCGCAGGCCATGTCTGGGCAACACCTGCCAGCGGCAAGGACAGGAGCGCGGCGACGGTGCAGGCAATCAGTCTTTTCATCGAGAGAATCCGGTTCGCAGAAGCGACCGGGTTGGCCGCGTTTGCGATGATAGTGCGCTGCTTTGCCATGCAAGCGTCGTGGACGTGATCGGCAAAATCTTCAGGGTCCATCAAAAATTGATCTGATGTGAAACGGTCACGCGCCCCAGGCATCCAGCCGTAACGAGTGTAGTGTTCGATTCTTGATTGAACTTAAATGGAACTGCCGAACTTGCTCGACGGCAAGGTGATCGGTCAGTGCCAGCAGCGACACACCCACGCCGAGTGGCTGAAGTTCCTGCGCAAGATCGACCGCGAAACGCCCAAAGGCAAGACGCTGCACCTGATCGCCGACAACTATGGCACCCACAAGCATCAGGCCGTTCAGGATTGGCTGGCGAAGCACCCGCGGTTCCACATGCACTTCACGCCGACCTCGGCGTCGTGGCTGAACATGGTCGAACGATTCTTCCGAGACATCACAACCGATCGACTGCGCCGTGGCGTCTTCACCAGCGTGCCTGAACTCGAAGCGGCGATCACCGAGTATGTCGCTCATCACAACGACAACCCCAAGCCGTTCATCTGGACCAAGAGCGTCCGCGACATTCTGCAGAAGGTCATTCGGGCCAACTCGCGCTTAAGGCTACGCTGATTAAGGTCCACTGCCGACGATGCTGATGCGTTGAATATCGATGAAGCAACAGACCCTTGCCGCAGCCGCCGATCACGAGGCCGGTTTCGAACAGTATCGCAAAGCGACCAAGCGCGATGTGTTCCTTGCAACGATGAATGACATCGTGCCGTGGCATGAACTGTGCGCGGTGATCGAGCCCCACTATCCGAAGGCCGGCAACGGCCGGCCACCAATCGGACTGGAGCGGATGCTGCGGATGTACTTCGTCCAGCACTGGTTCAATCTGGCCGATGAAGCCTGCGAGGAAGCGCTGCTCGACAGCACTGCGCTGCGCCGCTTCGTGGGCATCGACCTGGGTCGTGAACGCGTGCCCGACGGCACCACGCTGCTGAAGTTTCGTCGCCTGCTGGAGAAGCACAAACTCGGCGAGGAATTGTTCGCCACGGTCGGCAAGGTACTGCAGTCCCGAGGCCTGAAGGTGGGTACCGGAACGATCGT
>JANNNE010000224.1:0-12269 GCA_031398385.1 Ideonella sp. | reverse complement strand
CGCCGTGAGATCGCCCGCCTCCCAAGCCCGCACCGCATCGCGCTGGAAAATCACGCTCGTGGCATCGACATACACCGGCGCGAAGTCCTTCGCCTCCAGCAGATGCTCCAACAGCGGGCGATACTGGCTCGGGTCGCCCGTGAGCAGCAGCGCGCCGAAGCGCCGCTGCCGGTCGAGCTGCCGGAAGAGCTTCTGATTCTGCACCGCCTGCACCATCGCCCGCGCCCGATCCGAGCGCTCGTCGCGCTCCTCCTCCGTGAGCAGCTCCGCGCGCTGTGCGAGCAGCCACGGACGCGCCGCGCCATTGAAATACAGCGACTGGCCCGTCGGCAGCGCCTCAATCGCGAGCCGCGGCGTGGCGAGCAGCGGCCCGTCGCGCTCGGTGAAAAGCCACACCTTCACTCCGAACGCGAGCACGCCGAGGATGGCGAGCGCGATCACCGCGCGGAGGCGGGGCGTGCGGAGAAAGAAACGGGCGGAAGTCATCGGGCGCGCACGCTAATGGGAATAATTCCTTGCGTCACCTGTGGCGGTGAATTAACCATCCGCCCCTCTTCGGTCACGGGTTGGTAGCTCAATGGTAGAGCAGCGCCCTTTTAAGGCGTTGGTTCCGGGCGAACGCCTCCAGCCTGTCGAGTGCACCGGCCTGCTCGAACGCCTGGGCATAGAGCTCGATTGCAGAGGCCGCCGTGTAGCAGCCGGCGCAACCGGTGGCATGTTCCTTCAGGTGCGCCGCGTGCGGCGCGCTGTCGGTGCCGAGAAAGAAGCGGTCGCTGCCGGATGTGGCGGCGCTGACCAGCGCCTGCCGATGGAACTCCCGCTTGAGCACCGGCAGGCAGTAGTAGTGCGGCCGGATGCCGCCCAGGAAAATCGCATTGCGGTTGTACAGCAGGTGGTGGGCGGTGATCGTTGCGCCGAGCGGGCCGCCGGCCTCGGCCACATATTGCGCCGCCTCGCGCGTGGTGATGTGTTCGAAGACGATTTTCAGCTCCGGGAAATCGCGGCGCAGCGGTTCGAGCTTCTGATCGATGAAAGCCTGCTCGCGATCGAACAGATCGATCTCCGGATCGGTCACCTCGCCGTGCACCAGCAGCGGCATACCGGTGCGCTGCATCGCGTCGAGTGTCGGCCAGGTCTTGCGCAGGTCGGTCACGCCGGCATCGCTGTTGGTGGTCGCACCGGCCGGATACAGCTTCAGCGCCTTGATGCCGGCTTCGGCGGCGCGTTCGATCTCGTCAGGCGGCAGGCTGTCGGTGAGGTACAGCGTCATCAGCGGTTCGAATTCGATGCCCGCCGGCACCGCGGCCAGGATGCGATCCCGATAGGCCAGCGCCTGCGCGGTGGTGGTGACCGGCGGTTTCAGGTTCGGCATGATGATCGCGCGACCGAACTGGCGTGCACTGTCGGGCACCACCGCGGCCAGGGCGGCACCGTCGCGCACATGAAGATGCCAGTCGTCGGGCCTGGTCAGCGTCAGGGATTCGATCATCGGGCGATTCTCGCACCGCCTCGCCGGTCATTCGGTGCGGGACCTTGACGATACCGAAGCCGTGAGCCAGGCTCAGTCGCGCGGCTGCGCGACGCGTTGCATCAGTTCGACGGTGGCCCGCATTTCGGAACCGGGCTCGGAATCACCTGGCACTTCTCGAAAGCCTCGGCCTTGGTTCCGCCGACCGTCCGGTACGGCGCAAAACAGGCCGAACTTTCCTGGTACAGGCGGCGCCAGGTCGCGCAGTCGGTCGACTGATCGACACCGCGGGCCGGCCGCTTGTCGGCCTGCGATCCAGCTGACCGTGGCCCGGGCGCAGCAAGTGGCGCGGCAGGGGCATCACCGGTAGTCTGGTTCGAGATGTCGGCCTGCTGGCGCAGCTGGCGGGCACGCTCCTCGGCCTGCCGGGTCCGCTCGGCCGAGATCTCGAACTGTTTCGAGTCGGTGCAGCGCGCCGACTGGACATATTTTTCCGGAACGATTTCCGCCAACTGGGTTCGACCCGCGTCGTCGACCCAGCGACAGATCATCGTGGCCTGAGCCGGCAGCGCGATCAGCCATGCCAACATCGCGAGCAAGAGGTAGCCGGTCGTGTGCAGGCGGTACCCGGCAGTCGCGGCGCGTGATCCGCGAGATGTTCGGCTGCGCTTGCGGGCAGACTGATCGGCACGATCTCGGCGCGCCGCCTGGGCGAATGTCATCACGCTCCTCTACGTCTGTTTCGTGGGTGTGATTGTGCGACGCGTTCATTGCCCCGCTTGTAATTGCCGGTAATCCGGGCCATCAGCTGCTGGGCCTCGGCGGGTGTGGCGCGTTCGAGTTCAGCCAGGAACGCGTCGACATCGTCACCGCGCAAGGTTGAAGCCAGACGCCCATGATGCGAGATCAGCAGCGAGCCATCCTTGCGGCGGACCCAGGAAAACGCCGTGTCGCCCGGGTTCGACATCGATCAAGCCGTTCGGCTCAGCCAGATCACCACCGCAATGACGAGCAGGACGATCACGAGGCCGCCGCCGAACCGGCTGCGTGGCACTTCGCCAGGCGCCAGACCGGAAGGCTGGCGGACGGCCGGGCCGGCCGGCATGCCACGGGCCGCATCGACCATGGCCTTGGCATCCTTGAGACCGCCCCCCTTCGTCGAACGCAGCAGGCGGATCGCCTGCACCACCTTGCCCTGCTCCAAGGCCCGCTGCGCCTCGACGGGCATTTCCCAACCCCGATCGACCGGCGCGGCTGCCGGAAGCCGGCCTGTTTCGACCGCCGCTTTGGCCTCGGCCAGCCCGAGGCCGGTCTGTTGCCTGAGCAGCCGGATGGCGTCGAGCTTGCGCCCCGCCACCAGCGCTGCGCGAACGTCGTCTGGCAGTGCCGCAGACATCAGGCGCTGCGCCCCGGCGCGGAGAAATCGACCGCCGCCGCCGTAACGACGCCGTTGTTGCGTCCGGGATAGCTCAGCCAGGTCATCGCGATATTGAGGTCGTCAACGACCCCGGCCGCATCGATCCGCCGGTCGTCACCCAGCTCCATGGTCTCGGTGGTGTGGGCGTCGCTGATCAGCGTCAGGTCGTAGCCACGTTCGAGCGCGGCATAGGCAGTCGCCCGGATGCACCAGTTGGTCGCCGCGCCGGCCAAAACGATGTGTGTGGCCGCGGCGGCCTCGAGTTGTTCGTCGAGTACGGTGTCTTCGAATGCCGAGTTGAAGCGCTTGGGAATCAGCGGCTCGCCCGCCGCCGGTTGCAGTTTGGGCACCCATTGCCATTGCGGACTGCCGTTGGGCAGTTCGTCGCTCTCGTGCTGGACCCAGACAACCGGCACACACAATTCCCGGGCGCGTTCGACGGCGCGCGCCACATTGGCGACGATGCGCGCCGCCTCCCAGGCCGCTTTCACGACGCCCACCTGGACGTCGACGACCAGCAGCACCGCCTGATCACCCGCTCGAACCGTTGCCATTGCCCGACTCCAGTTGTCAGCCCATCCCGCTACCCTGTTGCTTGAAGAAGCCGGAATGCCCTGGTGCCTACCGATTGATCCGCACCGTTCGTGTCGACAGGTGCACCTCACGCAGAAAATAAGCCAGACCGACCACCAATGCAAGCACGGCCACCGTGAAGACCAGGGCGATGAACCACCTGAACTCCAGGCCGAGCAGCACCTCCAGAAACAGCGCCGCAATCACCATGCAGACCAGCAGCGCCGCCAGCGTGCACGCGGTGATCGCCGAGCCGGCCAGATAACGCCTGCTTTCGAGGCTGGCGAACTCCACTTGTTGATGCTCGACCAGCACCGGCGCCGCACCACCGGTTTCAGTCAGCTGCCGACCGCGATCGATGATGCGCGCGAGGCGTCCGGTCATCACGTTCAGCAAGCCGGCGATCGCCGTCAGCAGGAAAGCCGGCGCCAGCGCCAGCTGGATGGCGTGCGATACGTCGTTGACGTTGACAACGGCAGTGATCATGCCGGCTGCCGCGACAACCGGGTGTCGAGCGACGCTTTCACCGCGGGCCAGGCGGTATCGATGACGCTGAAGCGCACCGATGTCCGCTTGCGTCCGTCGGGCATGATGCCCTCGTTGCGCAGCGCCGTGTCGATGTGGCTGTTGATCGATGCGGCATCGGGAACCACGGTGAATTCGAGGTTCCACAGTTCGCCATTAGCCGCCGCCAGCAGCGCCGCGGCATCGTGCCGCGTCATCTGCCGCAGCACGATGTGCCGGCCTTCGAGCTGCAGCGCGCCCACGGACGATCAAACGCCTTCGATGATGCGGATCTCGCGCTCGATGCCGCCGGCCAACGCGGCCAGCGCGGCCTGGTAGCCGGCGCTGTCGTGGGTGGCAATCGCCTGTTCCACGCTGTCGAATTCGATCAGCACCGTGCGCTGTTGCAGGCCGAGTTCGTAGACCTTGGCGGGCTCGCCTCGGGCGAGGAATCGGCCACCGCCGGCGCTGATCGCAGGCCCGGCCAGCTTGGCGTAGGCAGCCAGCTTGTCGGCGTCGTGGACGGCGCGGTAGGTACTGACCCAATAGGCTTTCGGCATGATGTTGTCCTCTCGGCTCGCGGTGGGATGGATATCAATCGACAAGCGCCGGCTCGGCATTCCTGCCCACGCCGGATTGTCCGCGAGCGTACCGCACGGCGCGCGTCACTTGACACGCAATACATCCAGCGTAGAGACAGCCGGCGCCGCGTTGCCCCAGGACTGCCGGATGTAGCTTGCCACCGCTGCGATGTCTGCGTGATCCAGCTGTTGGCCGAACGGCGGCATGCCAAAGGGCCTGGGGTTGCCGGCGGTGGTTGGGGAAAAACCGCCCAGTCGAATCATCTGCATTAGATTGTTGTGCGCGGGCAGCGTAACCGCACGGTTGCCAGCCAATGCCGGATAAATGGCCGCGACCCCTTCCCCGTTGTCGCCGTGACACGCGGCGCACGAATCCCGGTACACCCGTTCGCCTCGCGCCAGGACCTGCGGTTCCGCGGGCGGGGCGGGTGCGGTCTCGGGCTCCTGGACCGGAATCGACGCCAGATACCGGACCATCGAATCGAGGTCCTTCTCGGTCAGGAAACGGGTGCTGCTGAAGACGACATCGGCCATCGGTCCGGACACCGAACCGTGTGAAGACACGCCGTCTCGGAGCAGTTTCACCGCGTCATCGATCGCCCAGCCCTGAACCCCGGCTTCACGGGGCGTGGCCAGAGAAGGCGCATACCAGGTCGCATCCGGCATCAAGCCGCCGCCGAACTCGGCATTGCGATATGTGCCGCCCAGCCAATCCCGGCCCGAATGGCAGGCCGCGCAATGGCCTAGCCCCTGGACCAGGTATTTGCCGCGGTTCCACTCGGCGCCTCGGGACGCTTCGGCACCGAACTCGCCGGCCCGGAAATACAAGGCTCGCCACACCGCGAGCGCGGCTTGTGTGCTGTACGGGAAGCGCAGCGAATGAGGCTTGTTCGCCTGCACCACCGCCGTCACGGACCGAACAAACGCGTACAGCGCGTCGACGTCATCGCGCGTGACCTGCGTGAAGCTCGGATACGGGAACGCCGGATAGAGCAGGCGCCCGTCCTTCGAGCGGCCGTGATGCATGGCACGCCAGAACTCGTCCGCGGTCCAGGTACCGATTCCGGTCTCGGGGTCGGGTGTGATGTTGGTTGCAAAGACGATGCCGAACGGTGTTTCGACGCCACGACCACCGGCAAACGCGGGACCGCCAGGCGCGGTGTGGCAGCCGACGCAGTTGCCAGCGCGGGCCAGGTACGCGCCACGTTCGATGAGCGCGCCAGCACTCGGTGTTGCAGTGGCGCCAGACCGCAATGGCGCCTCGCCCCGCAGGTTGAGCCAGATCACCCACGCGCCTGCCATCAGCCCCACGATCACCGGCGCGGCCAGCAGGTACCAGAACCTGCGCCGGGTCATCGAACTCACTGCTCGACACCCCCGCATCGAATTGGCAAGGGCTCGGCGGATGCCGGCTCCGGCCGCGTGCCCGCGGGCAGGGTCTGCGCCGAAAGCCATCGGGCGATGACGCTGATCTCTTCGGCGGTCATGCGCCGTGCCACCTGCGCCATGCAGTCGGGCGCCTGCGCACGGCGGATGTCGGTGCGCCAGGCCCCAAGCTGGCTGATGAGGTAGTCGGACGGCAGGCTCAGCAGCCCCGGCATCGCAGGCAGCCGTCCCGCCATGTTGCTGCCGTGACAGGTGGTGCACGCGGGAATCTGCCGCTCGGGCGCACCCCGACGCACCAGGCTCTGCGCCAGCGCCACCTCGCTCGGGCTCAGCCCATGTGCCTGCACCGGCGGATAAGGCAGATCCAGCTCGGCGAAATAGGCGGCAATCTCCCGCAGATAGGCGTCAGACATGTGCTGCATCAGATGATTCATCGTCCGATTGCTGCGCCGTCCCTCCCTGAAATTGCGAAGCTGGTTGTAGAGGTAGGCTTGCGGCTTGCCGGCGATGCGCGGAAAGTAGCCGGAATTGGTCGCCCGCCCCTGCTCGCCATGGCAGACCACACAGGCCTGCATGCGCTGCGCGATCGAGTCTTCGACCGCCGGTCGGGGTTTGGAAGGTCCATCCGGTGCCTGCGCCGCCACCTGCGCGGCCGACACGAGCATCGCTGCTGCCAGGACCGGTGCCAGGACACGTGCCACGAATTGAATCATCGCCATCATTGTCGGCGACGCACGATGGCGTCATCGACCCGGCGCGCGCGACCTTCAGTGCTGCAAGATCTTCGACAGGAAATCCTTGGCCCGCGGCGAGCGGGCGTCCGGATCGCCGAAGAAATCTTCCTTCTTGCAATCCTCGACGATGCGGCCCTGGTCCATGAAGATCACGCGGTGACTGACCTTGCGTGCAAAACCCATCTCGTGAGTGACGACCATCATCGTCATGCCTTCCTCGGCCAGCTTGATCATCACGTCGAGCACCTCGCCAACCATTTCGGGGTCGAGTGCCGAGGTCGGCTCGTCGAACAGCATCACGATCGGGTCCATGCTCAATGCCCGGGCGATTGCGACGCGCTGCTGCTGGCCGCCAGACAACTGACCGGGGAACTTGTCCTTGTGCGCCATCAGGCCGACCCGGTCGAGCATCTTCAGGCCGCGCACGGTGGCCTCGTCCTTGTTGCGGTTGAGTACCTTGATCTGTGCCAGGGTCAGGTTCTCGGTCACGCTGAGGTGCGGAAAGAGCTCGAAATGCTGGAACACCATGCCAACGCGTGCACGCAGTTTGGGCAGGTTGGTCTTCGGGTCGGACAGCGAGATGCCGTCGACGACGATGTCGCCCTTCTGGAACGGCTCCAGCGCATTGACGGTCTTGATCAGTGTGCTCTTGCCGGAACCCGACGGGCCGCAAACCACGACGACCTCGCCTTTTTCGATCGATGTGGTGTTGTCGGTCAGCACCTGGAAGCTGCCGTACCACTTGGAGACATTCTTGACTTGAATCATCTGGGCTCCCGAATCAGCGGATGATCTGGATCTTCTGTTGCAGCCGGCGCACCAGCATCGACAGACTGAAGCAGATCACGAAATAGAAGGCCGCGGCGACAAGGTAGGTCTCGACCGGGCGGTTGAAATTCTTGCCGGCGATCTCGAAACCCTTCAGCAGGTCGTAGGCGCCGATCGCGTAGACCAGCGAGGTGTCCTGGAACAGGATGATGGTCTGCGTCAGCAGCACCGGCAGCATGTTGCGGAAGGCCTGAGGCAAGACAATCAGCTGCATGCACTGCTTGTAGTTCATGCCCACCGCATAACCGGCATGAACCTGACCTTTCGGTACGCTCTGGATGCCGGCCCGCATGATCTCGGAGTAATAGGCGGCCTCGAACACCGTGAAGGTGATGATCGCGCTCAGTTCGGCGCCCATCGGCTGGCCGATCAGCAGCGGGATCAGCAGGAAGAACCACAGGATCACCATCACCAGCGGGATCGAGCGCAGCGTGTTGACATAGGCGGCCGCGATCAGCACCAGCCATTTGATGCCCGAGAGGCGCATCAACGCCAGCGCCGTGCCCAGAAGGATGCCGCCGACCATCGCGATCAGCGTCAGCTGAACCGAGAAGATCAGCCCCTTGACGACGAAGCTGGAAAAAACCTGCCAGGTGAGAAAACCGAAATCGAGATTCAGGTTCATGTGAATCTCCGCTCGACGCTGAAGTGGCGGTGCATCATTTGGTACCACCGATCATTCCAGGCACCTGCACCCGGCCTTCGATCACCAGCGCAATTCGGTTGATCGCGAATGCCGAGATGAAATACAGCAGCGTGACCGCCAGATAGATTTCAATGCCGCGCGAGGTTTCCTCCTGCGCCTGCATCGCGAACATCGTCAGTTCGGCGATGCTGACCGCAAAGGCGACCGACGAATTCTTGACGATGTTCATGCTTTCGCTGGTCAACGGCGGAATCACGATCCGAAACGCCATCGGCAGCAGCACATAGCGGTAGGTCTGCGGCAAGGTCAGCCCCATCGCCAGCCCCGCGTAACGCTGCCCTTTCGGCAGCGCCTGGATGCCGGCCTTGACCTGTTCGGAGATCCGGGCAGAGGTGAAGAAGCCGAGTGCGAAGGCGACCAGCACAAAACTCGGAATCGACCGCAGCGACAGGAACATCGTCGGCAGCACGTGGTACCAGAGGAAAATCTGGACCAGCAGCGGGATGTTGCGGAACAGTTCGGTCCAGGAATTGCCCAGCGCCACCAGCAGCTTGCTGGGTGTGGTGCGAAAAATCCCCATCAACGAACCGACCGAGAGCGCCACCAGCAAGGCCAGGAACGCCACCGACATCGTCCAGCCCCAGGCCGACAACATCCAGTCGAGGTAGGTCACGTCCCCGCCGGGGCCAAAACAGCTGGCGTAGCGTTTGTCTTCGAATGTGCTCTGGCAGAAGATCTGCCAGTCCCAGGTGCTGTTCAAGGCCCACCTCCCATGTCGCCAGCCTGATCGAGCAGGTGGCTCATTCTTGATCTCGGAACAAAGAACGCGGCGCCGGTTGTCCGACGCCGCGCCTTGCACAGCACAAGCAATCTCCGCGCCCGATCGGCGCGGACCAACCCTTAATCACCCGCCAGTGCGACCGCCGGGCAATGGGGGAGCAGCATCATTACTTCTTCGCGTAATCTTCCATCGGCTTGTCGTTCGGGCTGGCCCAGGCCTGCTTGGTCGACTCGCTGACCGCCAGACCCACCTTGGTGTTGCTCGGCGGAATCGGGTTCATGAACCACTTGTCCCAGAGCTTGGCGATGTCGCCGGACTTCATCATGCCCTTGATGCTGTCGTCGACCGCCTTCTTGAATGCCGGGTCGTCCTTGCGCATCATGATCGCGATCGGCTCGACCGACAACACCTCGCCGACGATCTTGAAGTCGGCCGGGTTCTTGGCCTTGGAGATGTTGCCGGCCAGAATGGCGCCGTCCATCACGAAGGCGTCGGCACGGCCGGATTCGAGCAGCAGGAAGCTGTCGGCGTGATCCTTGCCATAGACCTCGTCGAAATTGATGCCGCTGGCGCGCTCATTCTTGCGCAGCGTCTGGACCGAGGTCGTGCCGGTGGTGGTCGCGACTTTCTTGCCAGCCAGCTGGCCGATCGAGGTGATGCCCGAATTGGCCTTCACGGCGATCCGAACTTCCTCGACGAAGGTGGTGACCGCGAACGCCACATCCTTTTGCCGCGCGGCGTTGTTGGTGGTCGAGCCGCATTCGATGTCGACCGTGCCGTTCTGCATCAGCGGGATGCGGTTCTGCGACGTCACCGGCTGGTATTTGACATCGAGCTTGGCCAGGCCAAGCTGCTTCTGGATATCGGACAGTACCTTCTGGCAGATCTCCACATGGTAGCCGGCGTATTTGCCATCACCCAGGGTGTAGCTGAGGGCGCCGGAGGATTCGCGGACCCCCATCGTCACTGCCCCGGCATCCTTGATCTTGGCCAGCGTATCGGCGTTGGCGGCAGACAGGCCGGCCATCGCGAATGTCACGGCGATGGCTTTTACGAAAAGCGACTTCTTCATGGAGATTTCCGTTTAAAGGTTGAAAAGGTACAAACGTGTCGAACACATCCGGGGTTGATCGGCTAACCCGACATTTTGTAAGAGAAAGCAATGGCGGGCGAGTACCAAGATCGAAATTCGCCCGGGGACAAACCCGCAAACTTCGTGCCGCCCGAGGCTGATCGGGACCATCGGGCGCCAACCGGGCCACAGCGGGGCCATTTAGCCACCGGGACCGGCCCGCCAGACCGGGAATCCGTGCGTCACGACCGGAAATCCGCGCCAATCGCCACATCCGGAGGCCGTCGCGCGTCGCCCGGCCTCAGAAACCGACCGGCGGCTGCACGGCTGATCCCTCGCGGCTCTGCTGCAGCTGCCACATTTGCGCATAGCGCCCGCCCAGGGCCAGCAGTTCGGCATGATTGCCACGTTCGACGATCCGGCCCTGGTCCATCACCAGGATCTGATGCGCAGCAACCACGGTCGACAGGCGGTGGGCAATCACCAGCGTGGTCTTGTTGCGGGCCACGCCCTGCAATTCGGCCTGGATAGCCCGCTCGTTGGCCGAATCGAGTGCCGAGGTGGCCTCGTCGAAGATCAGGATCGGCGGGTCCTTCAGCAAGGTGCGCGCAATCGCCACGCGTTGCTTCTCGCCACCCGACAGCTTCAGACCGCGCTCGCCGACCATGGTGTCGTAGCCTTTCGGGGCGCGGCGGATGAACTCGTGGATGTGGGCCGCCTTCGCCGCCGCCTCGACCACGTCGCGCCCCGCACCGGGGCGTCCGTAGGCGATGTTGTATTCGACCGTATCGTTGAACAGCACCGTGTCCTGAGGCACGATGCCGATCGCCTCGCGCAGGCTTTTCTGGGTCAGCTGGCGAATATCCTGGCCGCCGATCCGGATCGCACCGCCGCTGACATCGTAGAAACGAAACAGCAACCGTGCCAGCGTGCTCTTGCCGGCGCCCGACGGCCCGACCACCGCCACCGTCTTGCCGGCCGGAATCTCGAAGCTGACCTGGTGCAGGATCTGCCGGTCGTCGTCGTAGCCAAAATCGACGGCATCGAACGTCAGCCCGATCTCGCTCGGCGAATGCCCGGGCGAAACGTCGGTCGGCGACGCGTGGCCGAAGCGCAGCGGCAAGGCGTCCGGTGCGTCGGCCACTTCGCGGTGTTCGCCGAGCAGCGTGAACATCTTCTCCATGTCGACCATCGACTGTTTCAGCTCGCGGTAGATCACGCCCAGAAAGTTGAGCGGAATGTAGAGCTGGATCATCAGCGCGTTGACCAGCACCAGATCGCCCAAGGTCATGCTGCCGTCGACGACACCGGCGGTCGCGCGCCAGACCAGCAGCGTCACCGTGATCGCGATGATCAGGCTTTGGCCGAGGTTGAGCAGCGAAAGCGAGGTCTGAGACTTGACCGACGCCTTTTCGAGTCCGCGCAGGTTCTCGTCGTAGCGGTTCTGCTCGAAATGCTCGTTGGAAAAATACTTGACCGTCTCGTAGTTGATCAGCGCGTCGACCGCGCGTGTGTTGGCGCGTGAATCCTGCTCGTTCATCGCGCGGCGAAAGTGCGTGCGCCATTCGGTCACGCTGACGGTAAAGGCGATGTAGATCACCAGCGCGGCAAAGGTAATGACCGAAAACCAGATGTCGAACTTCGATGCCAGCAGGATGATCACCAGACTGATCTCCACCAGCGTCGGGGTGATGTTGTAGATGGTGAAATTGAGCAGCGACATGATCGAGCGCGAGCCGCGTTCGATGTCGCGCGAGATGCCGCCGGTCTGGCGCGACAGGTGAAACCGCAGGCTCAGCGCGAGCAGGTGCTCGAAGGCCTCGAGCGAAATCCGCCGCGCAATGCGCGCGGCCACCGGATAGAACAGGAACTCCCGCAACTCGGTGAACAGCGTGACCGAGACCCGCAACGCGCCATAGGCCAGCAGCAAGGCCACCGGCACCGCCAAGGCGATGCGTGGGTCGCCGGGCTTCAGATCGAGCGCATCGACCAGGCTCTTCAGTACCAGCGGCACGCCGACATTGGCCAGTTTGGCAGCCACCAGACAGGACAGCGCCAGTGCGACTCGCCAGCGCCACTGCCAGACGTAGGGCAGCAGCTTCTTCAGTGTCGACCAGTCAGAGCCGGGCGCGCGCGCAGAGGTTTCGGCGGCGGGTGGTGCCGCGAGGGTGTGGTGTCGCATCCGGATCCAGAAAGAAAAAGCGGGCAGTCAGGGGCCGCCGCGGCAACTTGCCGGGGCACAGTGCAAGAATGGAGGCCACGTCGCCCGCTTCAATGGC
>JANNNE010000130.1:0-16814 GCA_031398385.1 Ideonella sp. | reverse complement strand
CGACCGCGACCGCTTCACGCAGAATCTGCAACGCAACCTGATACCGGTGACGCCGCTGAACCGCCACGTCGCCTATTACCGCGCCGTGCGAATTGCCAAGACCGCGCATGCGAACAGCATCAATCCGCGCGAGGCGACGGTGGTCAGTGGTTTCTTCAGCGCGGAAGAATTCGGCTGGTGGATCGGACCGCTTGCGATGACGCGACCGAGCTGAACAGAATCATGCCGTGGCTCGATCGGTTCGAGCCGACGATGGCTCTGCGCGCGTGGAATCTCAAGCAAATTGCTTGACCTGCGCCTGCTGGGTCAGCAAACCGCTGTAGTTTGTCGTCACATAGCTGGGCAGCCAGTTGTAGAACTCGATCGTATTGTCAAATTCCATGATTCCCAGATTGGGATCCAGAAACTGCATGTTGCCCCGACCCTTTCGCGTGGCCATCGCATGGCCTGACCCGTCGTAACTTCCTTTCGCCAAGTTGAGAGTTCGGCCCCAGACGGAGAAGAGAAAAAAACCACTGCCCTTGGTCAGCTCGGTGGCAATCCAGTTGACCTGCACCGGCGGAGAGGTGTTGTCGACAACACGTATAGGCGCGATTCCGAAAACGGAGTCGATGCCATTTCCGCCCGGTTCCAGTTGGTCCCCGGCATTCCATTTGCCTTCGTTGGCGTGGGCGCTGTCAAAATCATAGCGACTGGCCACCTGCACTCCGTTCCTGGACTTCACGATCCAGTCGCACGCGATCGCATAACAGATTCCCTTCGCGTTCATGTTTCCCGCATCAAATACCAACGTTGCCATTTCAATCTCCTCGGGTTTGAATCGAATGCTGAAAAGCACCAAAAGGACGACAGGGCGATGGTGCCAAGCGCAATGAATATATGACATCCGCGGTAGCCCTAATCAACATGCACGCGGCTCCGAGGATAGGGTCTTAAAACGCCCCTTTCCCCCTCCCCATCGCACCCCGAACTCGGCACCCGATGGGTTTGAGTCGGTCTTGGGAGGTTGCTGGCGGCGGCTGAGAACTGTTGAGCGTTGCCAGCGCCACCGAGAATCGTCTTCCTAGCGCGCTGTCTGCGGGTTATACCTCTTCGCCCACCGCTTCCATCGGTCCTGCATATCCTCGGACGCAGCCGACTCCAGCGGCCCGGGGTGCCGGTTCGTCTGAACGGTCACAGTTCGGCGGTGTCAGCCCGCCTGCAGCGCCTGCCCGCGCTGTCGCCTGCAGAGGCTCCCAGCCTTGCGACTCCAAAAGAGGTGAGGATGCGCTCGATCACGGACACTTCCATGACACTTGGCGACGTTGAGTTGCCGCGAAGCTGCCCGCCGTCAGCGACAGCACATGGCCGAGTACGGCTCGCCAGCGGGCAAATGTGAACGACAGGTCAATGTCAAACAGCGGTCGTCGAGGTCGCCAACGTCGGCAATAGGCCGCATTGCCGGCGCTCAGCTTGGCTGATTGAGGACCCGGATACGACCCAACGCCGGCCTAGTCTAAGTCTAGCGAACGACGATTTTGACGCCACCAAGCCGACGTTGTCGTCGGGCTGACGCGCGGCGGTGGTGGCCCGCCTAGTTGCGCCGCGGATTGTCGGGCGCCTTGTCGCGGCGGTTCGGAACGCCGTCGCCATCGCGGTCCCGGTCGCGCCTGTTGGGGACGCCGTCGCGGTCCCGATCCCGCCCGTCCTGGCGCCCCCTGAACCGGGTTTCCCGAGGGTAGTGGCTACGCGGCAGATCCACCCAGGGCCCGGCGCGGGAATCGGCGTAGCGCCAGCGGTCCTTGTCGTAGTAGTAGGAGTAGCCGCCGTAGTCGTAGTAGGGGTCGGAACCCAACTCGACGACGAGCGGCAGCGTCGGCACGGTGAGGCCTATGCCAACGGCCGAGCCGTGGCCGCGGCCGGGGGGCGCGATCACACAGGCGCTCAGCAACAACGCGGCCAGTGGTGCGGCGATCAATGACTTGTTCATGCGGATCCTTCGTTGTCGGCGACGCATCGGGCCGCGAACGGCCGGCGCTGTGCCACAGGTGCCGGCGGTCGGTCTCGGTCCGAACTGCCCGGCTATACACAGCATGCAGGGTATCGGGAGCCGTGTCGGTTCGATAACGAACACAGGATGCAGGTCCGGTAGCCCTGACGTTGGGGCTGCGGTCCGGCGGCCGCCACGCGCCAGCGTCCTGACGCGCCCACTTACCGGCGTCATTCAAGGCCGCCAGCGAGGCCGGCCGTCCGCCGAGCCGCAGCGCCAACGGCAGGGCTCGCGGGGATGACGGGGTCAGGTCGATGCGAGCGGCAAAGCCAATGGCCTTGTGTGCCGCCGCCCGCAGTCCGGCCCGAAGCCCGGCTATCGAGGGGTCGGTTGCCACGATGCAGAAATCCCGGCACAAACCGCCCTCATCGTCCAGGAATGCACCCATCCGAACCTTGGCAACAAGCCGGCAGCCCGATTCATCCCATCGGCGATCGACGAGGCTCAGGCAGGCTCGTTCCGGCCAGCCCGCCACCGGTCCGACGCCGGCACCGAACGAGGCCGGCCCCGCAGGCCACACCCGCGTGACTGGCCCAAAGATCTCCGTGCGCACACACCCCGGCGCCGGCAGCAAGCGGCCCGGTGGCAATTCGGTCAGCGCGGCCAGCGAAGCCAGGCGCTCGGTGGCGGATGCGCCCATGGCGAGCCGGCGCAGGGCCTTGCGGAACGATGCTTCGGGACAGGGCGGATGTCCGACAGACCGCGGTGCGGCAAACGCGAGGAATGCGGCGCAGTCCGGCAGCATCCGGTCGCTCACGCCGTCTCGACGATCGACAGCACCTCGCCTGCCTCGAAGTGGACGAGGGTGCCACACTGCGGCCCCAACCCCCGCTTGCCGCCGGGCTCGGCCCACGCGGTGGTGACCAGCACCTCGTTGCCGACAGTCTTCACCGATAGCACCTGCAGTTCGTAGCCTCGCGAGCGGATCGCCCTCGCCATCGCTGTCAGGTAGCGCCGAGCGCCGTCCCGTCCGAGCACGGTGCCCCGGCAACATTGCGCAGGGCCCGGGCTCGCCAGGACACATTGGCGCCGAGCAGGCGCTTGGCGGGCTCGGCATCCCCCTTCGCTAGCCTCACAAAGGTCTGCTGCAGCCCGAAAAGATCGACGGCAAGGTCAGGATTCCCAAGCGGATGGAGACTCCATTCCTTGACCAACAACCGACGCCGAGCGCGAAATCAAGCGGCTGATCGACGAATTCATCGCCGCAGGCGATGGAATTCGAGCAGGAGTTGTTCAAGCAGCGCAAGCGCCTGGCAGATGCCGAACGCATTCTCGAGACGAAAACGACGAAAGCAGTAACGCACAGCATGCGCATCGCCACAAGCAAGATCGACCTGATCCTTGGTCGGCTGGCGGACCTGCGTCTCAGTCAGCCTCTCGAGCCGGGCTCACGCATTCTCCCGGGTCAGTATGCCCCGGTGATGGTGATGGAGGAGGGCCAGCTGGTCGTCAAGCCGATGCGATACCAGTGCGTCCTGCGGGAATGCCGGCGTTCTACGACACGAAGTTTCCCGGGACGTACAAGCTCCTCGACACTTCGAGCAATTCATCGCCGCCCCCGGCACCCGCTCCGCCGCCGGGCCGTCGGGTGTGCGACCGCTGAAGACTGATTGCTGTCCTCCGCACTTCACAGGCATGCGACCGCTCTCGATGCACGCGCCGTGCGCGTCAGCAACGGTGTCGGCACCTGGCAAGCATGAGTTTCTCCACTCCTGCCGTACCTGAGCCAGGCATGTTGCCGATGCTGGTTGGTGGCTTGTTGGCAGGTGCGGCCTTCGTGAGGGCACGCAAGCGTCCGTGCGACGCTTTCCCCGACGGGTCGTCAACGTGACGGCGCCGCGCTCCGCTCCTGCTCCTGCAGGGCGCGCCGCACCTGGTCCGCCGGCGCCCAGGGGCCGCGTCGCTGCGTCTGGATGAACGGCTCCGAGGCGGAAGGCTGCCGGATGCCGGCGGGCAGGCCGGCGCGGTCAGGCGCGGACGCCGGCACGGCAGACAACAGCGTTGCACGCCCCTCCTGCGCGACCAGCGTGCCGGCATAGAAGGCGGCCAGGTCGGCCTTCTGGCGCACCCGTGCGGCATCGTCCAAATAGGTCATGTGACCGCCTGGATAGTTGCGGACCTGAACGCGCCCTCCCGTCCCCTGATTGCTCAGCCGTGCCATGTCGAGTTCGGTGACGTGGAATGGGGTCGCCAGGTCGTGATAGCCGCTCACCACCAGCACACGCAGCGCCGGGTTCTGGCCCAGCGCGGCGGCCACGTCAGGCACCGTGTCCGGCAAAGCGCGGCCCGCATGGGAGAAGTTCCAGGTCTCGATGGCGTTGCTCAGCAGCACGTAGGTCGAGCCAGTGCTGTAGCGCAGCGTGTCACGCAGGTAGCGCGTGATGGCACTGGAGAAGGACGCGCTGATCAAGGTGCTTGACGGGTCGCCTTCGCCGGCCAGCGTGCTGCCGATTGGCGCGACGATGCGACCATCGTAGCGCCCGATGACCGCGTTCGGTACGAGTGTGTTGGCAAAGCGCCCGGGGCCCATGTTGAACTGGCTGGCCCACGACGGCGCCGCGATGCCGGTATAGCCGGCCAGCAGGCCTGGCATGTCGGCCGGCGGCGCGGTGCCCTGCAGGAAGCTCGTGACCGCGGGCGCAAAACGTTCGGAGCTGAAGCTGCGCAGTTGCGCCATGTACGCATCCAGGTCAGCAGGCACCGGGCTCGCCAATTTGTGCCACGCGCCGATCGCGCCATACGTGGGCAGGTTCGCGAAACAGCTGCGGGCGCTGACGACACCACAATTGCTGTTGTAGTCCATCGCGGGTGACTGCAGCACCAGCCCGCTCAGCATCACACCCGCATCCTGCAGCAGCCGCGCCAGCACAGCGGTACGGGGGCCGCCGTAACTCTCACCGAACAGGAACTTCGGCGAGGCCGCGCGACCGTTCACGGCCAGCCAGCGTTGGATGAAGTCGCGGAACAAGGCGGCGTCCACGCCCACACCCCAGAAACTGCTGTTGGTATACGGCGCGATGGCTTGGGACAACCCGGTGCTGACTGCGTTCACGAACACCAGGTCGCTGGTGTCGAGCAGGCTTTCGGTGTTCGTCACCAGCGCAAAGGGCTGTAGCGTGTTCGTCGCCGGTACGCCGGTGGCCAGGCGCCGTGGGCCAAACGAGCCCAGGTGCAGCCACACCGTCGCGGAGCCCGGCCCGCCGTTGTAGAAGAAGGTCACCGGCCGTGCGGCGGCGTCGGCTGCGTCGGCCGTGTAGGCGACATAGAACATCGACGCCTGCGCGGCGTTGCTGACCGGCGCCCTGGCGATCAGATGCCCCGCGCGGGCCGTGTAGTCGATGCGTGCGCCGTTCAGTGTGATGCTGTGACGCGTCACGGCTGCCGCTTCCTCGGCACCCGGCAGGGCCGCGTTGCTCGCCGCGGAGTAGCTGTTGGGGTCCTCGTACGCCGACTCACCCGGCCCCAAGGGTGCCGACGGCTGCGACGGGCCCGCACCTTCGCTGCCGCCCCCACCACCGCACGCAGCAATCAGCATGAGCAGTGACAGCAGCCAGGGCAGGCGGTATGGATGGCGACGCATGACGACCAGTGTGCCGCAGGCCGTGTGGCCGTACCAGCAGACAAACCCGGCTGGCGGCTGGAGCACACTGCGTTCGCCAGATGAAAAAGCGCGATAACACCTATGCAAGCGTAGGGGACGCTCTTGCAGATACGCCCGAGCAGGCGGCGAACCTGCAGGCGAGGGCAGACCTGATGCGCCAGATTGCCGAGTTGATCGAGGCGGAAGGCTGGAAGCAGGTCGAGGCGGCGGAGCGCTGCGGTGTAACCCAGCCGCGCATCAACGATCTGCTGCGAATCAGGTGCGCGCATTGCGCGATGCCGGTCCCGATGGCCAGGTGGATGCCGCGCGGTGCATGCGCAAACCGCATTGTCGACGCCACCAGTGTTTCCGATTCAAACCCACCACCATTTCCGATCCGCTTCGCGACCCACGTTCCATGCCCTTGTCCGCACGCCTCCAGCGCAGTGTCCACGGTGGCGGGCGGGCGTCGCTTACGACGAACGCGCGACCGTTACGGGAGGCAACTTATGTTCAGCGCACAGGATGCGTGCCTTTGCCGGCGCTATTTCCATTGAGACGGGCGCGATTAATTTCGGCAATGTGTCGCGAAGCAGGCTGTCGCGCGCCGGTTCCATTGCGGTCGACCCGGCTAGGAACGGCGCTTTTAGATCCGATAACGCGAGTGATGGCTAAAGACTGGGTGCTGTCGCTTTCCATGGTCGACTCCTCGTTGTGCGTGGCACACGAAAGCCCGAGGTTCGGGCCTTCACGCTTGAATCGATCGGCTGCGAAGGTCAAGCCGCCTGCGCCACCGCCAGATCGCCCCTCCTGGGATGCCAGGCATCGGTCGTTGGTCGACCGATGCCGACATATTCGAAACCCTGCGACTGCAGGTGCGCCGGATCGAACAGGTTGCGCCCATCGAACAAGACGGGTGTGCGCATCACGGCGCGCAGATCGGCAAAGTCCGGGCTGCGGAATTCGCGCCACTCGGTGACGACCAGCAGGGCCGATGCCTGCTTCGCCGCATCGAGCGGGTCGCGCGCCAGCTCGAAGCCGGGTCGATCTCCCCAATGGCGAACCAAGGCCGGCATGGCGACCGGGTCGAACGCCCGTACACATGCGCCGCGTTGCAGCAACTCTTCGATGATGATCAGGCTGGGCGCCTCGCGCAAATCGTCGGTGCCGGGCTTGAATGACAAGCCCCAGACGGCCAATGTCAGTCCGGTGAGGTCCGCCCCGAATCGCTGGATCACCCGATCGCAAAGCAGGCGCCGCTGCCGCTGGTTGATTTGCTGCACCGAAGCCAGCATCTGCATGTCCAGGCCGACCTCGTGACCCATGCGTGTCAGCGCCTTCACGTCCTTGGGCAGACAAGAGCCACCCCAACCGCAACCGGCATACAGAAAGTGGGTACCGATGCGTGGGTCACTCCCGATGCCCAGCCGCACCTGCTCGATGTCCGCACCCACCCGTTCGGCCAGAGCCGCCATCTCGTTCATGAAGCTGATGCGCGTCGCCAGCATCGCGTTGGCGACGTACTTGCTGAGCTCGGCGCTGCGCACGTCCATCAGCAGCATGCGATCCCGATTGCGCAGCAAGGGGGCATACAGCGCTCGCATCAGCAGGGTGGCCTGCTCGTCGTCGCTGCCGATGACAACTCTCGACGGACTCAGGAAATCATCGATCGCCGCACCTTCCTTCAGAAACTCCGGGTTCGACACCACGGCGAATGGCAGTGTCACACCGCGCCGCTGCAAGCCCTCGACGATCGTTTCGCGCACGCGATCGGCCGTTCCGACCGGAACCGTGCTCTTGTCGACGATCACCTTGTAGTCATTCATGTGCCTGCCGATGCTGGCGGCCACTGCAAGCACATGGTGCAGGTCGGCTGAGCCGTCTTCGGTCGAAGGGGTGCCGACGCCGATGAAAAGAATCGTTCCGTGGTGGATTGCCCTGGCTGCATCCGTCGTGAAATGCAAGCGTCCCGCTGTGGCGTTGCGAATCACCAGGTCACTCAGTCCCGGTTCGTGGATCGGCATTTCGTTGCGCTGCAGCGCATCGACACGAGCTTCGTCGACATCGGTGCAAACCACGCTGTTGCCCATTTCTGCCAGACAGCATGCCGTTACCAGACCGACATAGCCGGCGCCGAACACGCAGATTTTCATGGCCTGAACTCCTTCGTCGAGGATGGGGGCCGCCGGTCAGCCGACCCCCGGGCTGAGGTGCACATGCTGCGGCGCAGGTGAACGGTGAACAGAATCGGACTGCAACAGCGCAGCCAGGATGTCGGTCACCTCGAACACCGCCCGGTTTTCGATTGCCGCCACGCGCGCCCGGTAGTGCGGCAGTTCGTCGAGCAGTTCCCGCACACCTGCGCGCACGGCGCGAACCGCTGGCAGGACCTTGCCCGCGCCGTGCTCGCGAACCCATTGCGTGTTGAAACGCTCCTGGGGAAGGGTCCAGGCGTTTTCGAATGTCACGACCGGAAGGTTCATCTGCACGGCCTCGCTCAAGCTGCCAGGTCCCGGCTTGCCGATGAAGAAGTCGGCAAGCTGCATGTAGTGGGGGACGTCGGACGTGAAGCCGACCACGGCGTGGTGCGCTGATGTCTTGATCGAACGCAAGCGGTCCGCCAGGCCTTCGTTGTGGCCGCACAGCAGGATCAGCTGAACATCGGACAAGGCCTTTGCAATCGCCACCATCTGCTGTGATCCACGTCCGCCGAACAGCACCAACCCCGTCGGTCGCTGCGGGTCGAGACCCAAGGCTTCCCGTCCGGCTGGGCGGTCCGCCACCATCGGTTGGTAGAAGGACGGCCGGAGGATCATGCCCGAGGTTCGCCAGACCCGATGCGCCGCGTATCCGGCAGCCCGAGCCTGCTCGGCAGCCGCTTTGGTGCCGCAGATCACATGCTGATCCTGCCCGCGTTCGATCCAGAAATGCGGTGGCAGATCGGCCATGTCGGTGAGCACTGTCGCATAGGGAATTCCGGGCAGGGTGCTCCGCACCGATTGGTAAAGCGCTCGGTTGAAATTGGGAACCAGCGACACCACCAGGTCCGGCTCGGTGCTGGCCCAGTGCTGCTGCAAGATGCGAAGCAGCGACGCATGGCCGAGGCGGATCATCGCCTGCAGCAGTTTGAGTTCCTTTGCCAGGCCGAGCGTCCAGCCACGCGCGAGCCGCATGTTGTACAAGTCCTCGGGCGCTATCCCGGTCAGCTTGCGGAACCGCATGCGTGGATCGAGAACCTCAGTCAGATCGACCAGCCGGACGTCCCACGGGCGCCGCTGCTCGCGGACGATTTCCTGCAAGGCACGAGCGGCGGCGAGGTGACCACCGCCGGCGTTGAAGTAGACAAGGTCGATACATGGCGCCATGACTGCGGATGGTCGGCGCCTGACACGACCCCGTCATGACAGATTGCCTACAGTTTCGTGACAGCAAAGGGGTCCGTTCCGGAAGGTGTCAAATTCTTGGCAGGCCCGTCGCGCCACGTCCGCAGGCGGCGTGTCATCAAATTGACACGAAGTCACGGCAGCGTTGCCGGTTTCAATTGACGAGGTCAGCCTTGAGAAGCGACACCATCACCACGACGGAGCACCAGGACCTGCTGCGCCGCATCGAGCTCGACCTGCTCGACGGTTACGACGAAGAACTCGAGCTCGAACTGGAGGATCGCAACATCGATGCGCTGGCCGACCCTGCAGACGCTGATCCGGCCCTGCGGCGCAACGAGCGCCACCACTATTTCAGCGAACTGTTTCGCTTGCAGGCCGAACTGGTCAAGTTGCAGGACTGGGTCGCCGAGACCGGCCACAAGGTCGTGATCATCTTCGAGGGTCGCGATGCTGCGGGCAAGGGCGGGGTCATCAAGCGTTTCACCCAGCGGCTGAACCCACGGATCTGCCGCGTGGTCGCCCTGCCGGCGCCAAACGACCGGGAGCGCACGCAATGGTATTTTCAGCGGTACGTGGCGCATCTGCCAGCGGCCGGTGAAATCGTGCTGTTTGATCGCAGCTGGTACAACCGCGCCGGTGTCGAACAGGTGATGGGCTTCTGCAGCGAGGAGGATGTCGAGGAATTCTTCCGATCTGTCCCCGAGTTCGAACGCATGTTGGTGCGCTCTGGCATCCAACTCGTCAAATACTGGTTTTCGATCACGGACGACGAGCAGCACTTGCGGTTCCTCGGCCGCATCCACGACCCCTTGAAGCAGTGGAAGTTGAGTCCGATGGATCTCGAAAGCCGGCGCCGTTGGGAGCAATACACCAAGGCCAAGGAGGCGATGCTGGAGCGCACCCACATCCGCGAAGCGCCGTGGTGGGTGGTACAGGCCGTCGACAAGAAAAAGGCGCGACTGAATTGCATCGATCACCTGTTGACACAGCTCCCGTATGCGGAGGTCGACAAACCGCAGATCGATCTGCCGCATCGCGTGCGAAATCCCGATTACACGCGCAATCCGGTCCCCGCCGAGATGTTCGTTCCGGCGAAATATTGAGGCCAGGCGGCACGACTTCGGCTCCAGATCGTCAGCCTGCCGGCGGCAGCTGCAGGAGGGCCTGGCCCATGCGGATAGCCGCCCCCGGCGTTATGCCGATGCTTGGCACGAAGCCGGCCGGCGCGAAGACGATGATGGTTGAGCCATGCTGGAACCACCCCATCTGATCCCCCTTGGAGAAGCGAGCCGTGCAGGGGATCTCGTTCGGGCCTCGGTAGCGCAGGTGCAGCAGGGTGTCGATGAACGGCAGGCGGATGCTCGCCACCAGGATGGCAGCCACCGGAACCAAGGCGATCGGGTAGCCTCCTCGCGCCATCCTCATGCGAAGCACGGCCCGCTCGTTGCGGCAGAACAGGCGCTCGACACGAGCCAGCGCGATCGGGTTGACGTTCCAGGTGTCGCCGCTGAGGTAGGTGACGTGTTCGACCTCGCCGTCATGTGGCGCATGGAAGCGGTGATACATCGCCGACGTCAATCGGAGCGTGACGTAGATGCCGTCTTCGAAGGGCTGAACGTCCTGGGTTGGTCCAAACAGTTCCGCGATCGAATACGGAAAGCCCTTGGCCTGAAAGACCTGCCTGCCGTGCACCACGTCACACGCCCCGACGATGGCATCGCAGGGGCTGGTCAGGATGTCGGGATCCGTCTCGACAGGGCGCGCGCCGTCGACCAGTTCGCGGGTGAAACAGTCGTGCAGGCTGACGTAGCGTGACTGGCGGGCATCGCTCAGATCGAGGTCAGTGAACAAACGCCAGGTCGCGATCGACAGGCGGCAGACCAACGGGTTCCGGATCTGGCTGAACCAGCCCATGAAGCGGGTCAGCGCGGCGCGGGGGATGCGATTGGTCAGCAGGAAATTGAGGTCTTCCTGCAGAAACAGGCTGCGCAGCGGATTTTTCATGGGCTTGTCAATTGCGACTGTTAGATATCGGTATCTGCACTCGGCACATACCATGGACGACACATTCACCCTCTCGGCGATGGCGATCGGCGCACTCGTGCTCGGCTTGCTGCCTCGCGCCAAGCAGCGCATCGAGCTGTCGCGTGCCAAGCACCCGTCGCTGACCGGGCATTCGCGGATGGCCAAGCGCCTTGCCGGTCTGATCCCGGGGTATGCCTATGACGAAACGCGATTTTTCGATTCCGACGGCGCGCCGCCGGATGTCGTCGCCCGGCGCACCAACGGCTTCGAACGGCTGGCCGCGCTGTATGCCGAGCGCTTCCCGCGAAGCGCGGCCATGACCGAGGACGCAAGGGTAGGAATATCCGACCTGCAGTTCACCGGCAACTACCGCGTCCCGTTCCAGTACAGCCCCTACCTCCGTCGAAGGCTGAAAGGCGGCAGCTTTCTGCAGGCATCGCGTGGCGTGACCGTGGAAGACATCGACGGCAACAGCTTCTACGACCTGACCGGCGCCTACGGCGTCAATCTGTTCGGCTACGACTTCTACAAGGAATGCGTCGACGAGGGCATCGGCAAGACGCGCGCGCTCGGGCCAGTGCTGGGTGCATTCCATCCCTGCGTGGTCGACAACGTGCGGCGGCTGCGAGCCATCTCCGGTCTCGACGAGGTGTCGTTCCACATGTCGGGCACCGAGGCCGTGATGCAGGCGGTTCGCCTGGCCCGCTACCACACCGGTCGCAAGCACCTGGTCCGCTTCTGTGGCGCGTATCACGGCTGGTGGGAAGATGTGCAGCCCGGCCCGGGAAATCCGCTGCCACCCCGCCAGACCCATACCTTGCGCGAAATGGATGAGCGCACGCTGCAGGTTCTGCGTACACGGCGCGACATCGCCTGCGTGCTCGTCAACCCGCTGCAGGCCTTGCACCCCAACACCGGTGCGCCAGCCGATTCGTCGCTGGTCGACAGCAGCCGCCGCGCCGGCTTCGATCGCGAGGCCTATACCAACTGGTTGAAGCGCCTGCGCGAGGTCTGCACCGAGCGCGGCATCGTGCTGATCTTCGACGACATCTTTGTCGGCTTCCGGCTCGCGCCGGGCGGCTCGCAGGCGTATTTCGGCGTGCGTGCGGACATGGTGACCTACGGCAAGACCCTTGGCGGCGGTCTCCCGGTCGGGGTGGTCTGCGGCCGCCGCGATCTGATGAAGCGCTTCCGGGAGGATCGTCCGGCCGACATCTGCTTCGCCCGCGGAACCTTCAATGCCCATCCCTACGTCATGGGCGCGATGAATGCATTCCTCGAGCGCCTCGACAGCCTCGCCGTGCTGTCCATGTACGACGGAATCGACGAACGCTGGAACCAGCGCGCGCAACGACTCAATGCCATGCTGGCAAGCGCTGGGGTTCCCGTTCAGGTCGCCAACCTGTCGTCGATCTGGACGGTCTTCTACACGCGCCCATCCCGGTACAACTGGATGCTGCAGTTCTACATGCGAGCCGAGGGCCTTGCGCTTAGCTGGGTCGGCAGTGGGCGATTGATCTTCAGCCTGAACTACAGCGATGTCGAGTTCGAGGCCGTCGCTACGCGGATGGTTGCCGCAGCCAGCGCCATGGAGGCCGACGGCTGGTGGTGGCAGAACCCCGCGCTGACCAACCGTTCGATCAAGCGCAGCATCCTTTGGGAGATGCTCGCGCATTGGAAGGCGTGAGATTCAGCGGCTGTGCACGTGCGACATCGGGTCGATCAACTCGCCGCGCAGCAGTTGCAACGGCGCCTTGTGGTACAGGATGATGTCGTGAAAGGGATCGGTCAATATCTTGCACATCCAGACCAGGCCCGTCGACAGGCTCTGCTGCATCCACAACTGAACGACCCGAAACAGCAGCCCTGAAATGCCCAGGGCGAGCCAGGCGATGCCGACGTCGTGCATGAACGCCAGCCAGGATTGCGCCGGGTCGATCAGCCCGAACAGTGATGGTTGCAGCCAGAGTGCGGCCGGAATCAAAACCCACGCGGCCATCAGGACGATCTTGCGCCGGATGTTGTAGCCGATCTTGATCTGCTCCTTGAACTCGTCGCTGGCCTGGTTGACGTGGTCGTAGCCGCGTGGCTCGAAAAAGAAATGGCCGGCCTGCCGGCTGGTCATCGACACGCACCAGGCCAACCATGCGGACGCCGCCGGTTCGAGGAACAGCAGGCCGTAGGCTGCGACAAAACTGATCGCGCTCAGCAGATGCAGACTCTGGTTGATCCGGCTGTGATGGTAGTAGCGGTGGTCGTCCCAACGCTGGCTTGCTAGTTCTCGCATGAAAGCGTTCACGCTCACCCCCTGGTCGCAATGAATCACGCACACCGCCCGGTGTGGTGCGCCGTCATCCTGACGCGTTCGCATGAAATAACCGTGACGCCTTGTATGAAGTTCGCGTAAGAGTTGCAGGCGCGCCAACATGCTGCCTGTCATCGAACTGTTGCATTCGGCGGTCACCATCCCGTCATGCCATCGAGTGACCCGCACGATTTCGTCGTCGACCATCTGCCGGCTGCGCAACGGTCTTTGCGAGTCGCCTTTGTCACGGAAACGTATCCGCCCGAAGTCAACGGTGTGGCGACCACCACGGCGCAAGTGGTCGCGGGGCTGCAGCGGCGCAACCACGACTTGCAATTGATTCGGCCGCGCCAGGATGGCACCGAGCCGGCAGGTCGCGACGCCAGGTTCCATGAGGTGTTGACCAGGGGCTTGCCGATCCCACGCTATCCGCATTTGCGGATGGGTGTGCCGTCGAAGCGCGCGCTGGTGAAGTTGTGGGCCACAAATCGTCCGGATGTCGTACACATCGCCACCGAGGGGCCGCTGGGTTGGTCGGCGCTGCAGGCGGCAAGCCACTTGAAATTGCCGGCCAGCTCGGATTTCCGCACCAATTTCCACGCCTACAGCAGGCTGTACGGCATCGGCTGGCTGCAGCAGCCCATCATGGCCTACCTGCGCAAGTTTCATAACCGCACCGCCTGCACAATGGTGCCGACCGATGCGCTGCGATGCGAGCTCGAACAACAAGGCTTTCGCAATCTGGCGGTGGTCTCGCGCGGCGTCGACACCCAGCGCTTTGACCCGGCACGACGTTGCCCGAATCTGCGTCGTTCCCTGGGGCTGGCCGAGCATGATTTGCTGATGCTGTCGGTCGGCCGACTCGCCCTTGAGAAAAATCTCGCCACCCTGATCGAGTCCTACGAGGCCGTCGTCAAGCGACAGCCCAGGGCCAAGCTGCTGATCGTTGGCGACGGTCCGCTGCGGGCGGAGCTGGTGGCGCGATGCCCGGCTGCGATTTTTGCAGGTCAGCGCACCGGAGACGATCTGGCTGCAAACTTTGCGAGCGCGGATCTGTTCGTCTTTCCGAGCCTGACTGAAACCTTCGGCAACGTGACGACCGAGGCGATGGCGAGCGGACTGCCGGTCGTTGCCTTCGACTACGCCGCGGCGGCGCAGTTGATCCGAAGCGGCAGCAACGGCGTGCTCGTACCGTTTGGCGACAACGCATCATTCAAGGCCAGCGTCGCGCGTCTTGCAGACGATCAGGCCATGCGTACTCGGCTGGGCACGCAAGCCCGCAGCAGTGCCTGCGACCTGAGTTGGGATCGTGTCGTCGATCGATTCGAGATGGTGTTGTCGACCATCCTGCGCCGTTCGGCCGCAGTCGAGATTCAGTGCCAGGAACCCGTGTGTGAGCCGGCGGTCTGACTGGAGCCGCTCGCATAGGCCCGTGCGGCGCAGTGTTTCGTTGCTCTTCGACTCATGCCGCAGCGCTCGACTCGACCGGGCCGCGATTCCGGAATCGATCGCGCAGCACCACCAGACCGGTCGCCAGTGCAATCGCCATGCCGAATGCCCACATCACAGCGACGATGGGAAGGTCTGCTGCCAGCAAGCCCGCGTAGACGGCGAGCATGATCAGCACGCTGGCGTTCTCGTTGAAGCCCTGGACGGCGATCGAGCGCCCGGCGCTGAGCAGGACGCAGCCACGGTGCTGCAGCAGCGCGTTGAGCGGAACGACCAGCAATCCACCGACCAGTCCGACCACAACGAGCAACGCAATGGCGGGCATCAGTTGATGAGCCGAAGCCACGACCGGCAGGAGCAGCCCGAACACGATGCCGAGACTGAGCATGGACTTGGCGCGATCCAGGGATACCCAGCGTGCTGCCGCCGCGGCTCCGATGACCACGCCGACGGCGGTTGCGGCCTGCAAGTAGGCTGACTGATCCAGCGAGAGTTTCAACACCTCGGCGGACCAGCGCAGCACTGCGAATTGCAGGGTGGCGCCTGCGCCCCAGAGTATCGTCGTCGCAGCCAGCGAGAGTCCACCGTCGCGGTCGCGCCACAAGGCCAGGTTGGCCGTTCTGAACTCGCGCACGAGCGGTATCGGATGGATCCGACTGGGTGCGTAGCGCGCGCCACTGTCGGGTACCAGCAGATTCAAGGTGCCAGCCAGTGCATACACCATCAGCAGCACGGCGAGTGAAATGCCCAGGATGCCAGGATCTGGCAACCAATGACTGCAGGCACCGCGTGCCCAGGCGATGCCTGGCCAGCCGAGCAGCCAGGGGCTTACCAGGATGCCGCCGAGCACAGTGCCACTCAGCACCGCAGCGATCACCGACACCTCGAGCCAGGCATTGGCGGCGACGAGGCGGTGCGGCGCTACCAGTTCGGTGACCAGGCCATATTTGGCCGGCGCATACGCCGCAGCGCCGAGGCCCACGACGGCGAATGCCAGCAGCGGCTGCAACCCGAACAGCAGCGCCGTCACACCGGCGATCTTGACGCCGATCATCCAGCTCATCAGGCGGGCCTTCGGAAAGGCGTCGGCAAGCGGGCCAACGAATGGCGCGAGCACCACATACGACACCGTGAAGCAGAACTTCAGTGCCGGCGCCATCCAGCCCGGTTCGCCGTTTTGCTGCAACACGGCGATGGTGACGATCAGCAATGCGTTGTCCGCCAATGCGGAAAGGAACTGGGCCGCGAGCAGCATGGAAAACCCCGCCGCCAACGTCTGCCTCAGCATGCACACCCGCGCTGCATGTCACCGCCGCGAAGTGTCGGAAGGGCCATGTCGCCAGCTGCGCCATCCATGTGATCGTCGTGTGTCAGCCAGTGTCAGCCAGGCGGCGCGCCGGTTCAGATGGCGTCGATCCGGCGCCCGGCAGTCCCCGGAAGCACTTTCAGCGCCATCCCGTTGCTCGCCACATAGCTTCGGCTCGCGATTGCATCGACGTAGATCCATACCGCTCGGCACTCGGCTGCCGTCGCGGTCAGCAACATGAAGCCGCGCCGCGCGGTGTCACAGTACTTCAACGGCCCGATCAACTGGGTCAGCGATGCCGCAAGCGCCGCCGGCTGCTCGTTCGGCAGGTACTCCTCGAATCCGGGTGAAGTCACCGACGAGGTCGCGAATTCGACACCGACCGGATTGCCGTTCTGGTCGAGCAGGTCACTGGCCCATGCGTTGTGGGTGTCGCCGGACAGCACGACGAGGTTCTTGTCGAGCGCCCGCGCGGCTCCCAGAACCGTCTGACCATCAGGCGCACAGGCAGCCGCGGGCGGCCTGCCGGGCTGACGCCACCGCCGAACTCGCCGTCGAACGCACCCGCGAGGTCAACGCCCGCCAACCGCTTGGCGATCGTTGGTTTTCGCTTCCCGGCCAAGAAGGAACCTTCATCGAGGCCCGGTGAAGGTCAGCAATCTGTCGTAGACCGGTCCTCGAAAAATCAGATTTGGGCACCGGCAATCGGCCCATGGCAGTCGCCCAACCACATG
>JANNNE010000071.1:0-2636 GCA_031398385.1 Ideonella sp. | reverse complement strand
CCGATCTGAAATCGGGGGCGTTGCAGAAGAGCAGGATTACAGGTCGTCGCGCACGCGCAGGAAGCTGGCAAATCGCGGTTTGCCGCTCGGTGTCAGTTCACGGAAGCGATAGGTGACCGTGCTGCCGATCGCCGGAGGATCCTGGCGCTCGGCATCGCTGAAACCGGTGCCGATCCAGAACATCTGTCCGTCACCGGCGCGTAGCCGTACCGCACCCAGCTTGCCCGCGTACTTTCCCCGGCCGGCGCGATGGCCGATCACCACGGCTTCGGCGTCCTGCTGGGGTTTCAGTTTGATCAGCGAATCGCCGCGGCCGGTTGAATACGGAGCTGTGGCGAGGTGCAGCATCAGGCCCTCGCCGCCAGCCGCCACGGTTTGCCTGAACAAGCGGTCCAGTGCTGGCCGGTCGATCAGGCGTTGCTGTGGAACGGCGCGCAGTTGCGTCCAACCGGCTGCTTCCACGATCTGCCCGATGCGGGCCACCCGTTCCGCAAAACTTCCGCTCGCCCCGGGCAGTTCGAACACCATGTAGCGCACCTGGTGCCAGCGAGGGTCGTCCGCATCGGCCCCGCGGACCAGCCCGGACAGCGCATCGAATTGACCACGGCCGAGCCAGAGTTCACCGTCAAGCGCCTGATCCGGCAGTCGCTGCAGAAACCAGGCCGGCGCGGCGATTCGTCGGCCACTGCGAAAGCGCAACTCATGGCCGTCCCAGAGGGCACGCACGCCGTCGTATTTTTCGCTGACGAGGTAGGGCGCCGGTTCGATCGATGCGTGCAGGCTGCTGGCCAGCAGCAGTTGCGGCGCTTGCGCGGGCTGGCTCGCCGCCGCGCCGATGACGGGGTCGGGTGCGACCAAGCCGCAACCGGCGAGCAACAGCCCGCCGATCAATGTTCGAGAATATCCGCTTTGAACCATGCTGGTGCCTCCTTGATCGCCGCTGTTTCGACAGTCTGGGTTCGCTGGTACCGGCATTCCATCCCCTTTTCGAGCGTCAACAGCAAGGAGTGAAGCAATGGCCATGGATGTCGTCGATTTCGAGATCAAAGGCACGGAAATGCAATTTGTCGAAGTCGAGCTCGACCCGCAAGAGGCGGCGGTCGGAGAGGCCGGCAGCATGATGTACATGGATGCCGGCATCACGTTGGACACCGTCTTCGGCGACGGCTCATCCAGCCAAGGCGGCTTGTTTGGCAAGCTTCTGGGCGCCGGCAAGCGTTTGGTGACCGGCGAATCGCTGTTTACGACGGTGTATACGAATCAGAGTTCCCAGAAGCTGAAAGTCGCTTTCGCAGCGCCCTACCCGGGCAAGATCCTGCCGATGGATCTCAGTCAGCTCGGCGGCATGCTGATCTGCCAGAAAGACGCGTTCCTGTGCGCGGCGCGTGGTGTCTCGCTGGGTATCTATCTGCAGCAGAAACTGTCGGTCGGCTTCTTCGGCGGTGAAGGCTTCATCATGCAGAAGCTGGAAGGTAACGGCCTGGCCTTCGTTCATGCAGGCGGCACGGTGATGCAGCGTGAGCTTCGGCCCGGCGAAACCCTGTTGATCGATACCGGCTGTGTCGTCGCATTCACTCGCGACGTCAATTTCGAGATCCAGTACGTCGGCAAGATCAAGACGGCGCTGTTCGGCGGCGAGGGGCTGTTCTTCGCCAAGGTGACCGGCCCGGGGACGGTCTGGATGCAAAGTCTGCCGTTCTCCCGGCTCGCCTCCAGGGTATTCGCCGCGGCTCCGCAGCGCGGCGGCTCGCGCGGTGAAGGTTCGGTACTCGGCGGCTTCGGTGCCGGCGGCTTGCTGGGGGGCATCCTGGGCGGCGACGACGATGAGTGAGTGAATCGCTTGGGCAATCGCCCGCGGTTTGAGGGAACCCCTACACTTGACGGTTTGCTCTGAAGGTTCCGACTTGGGCTCGTCTTTTGTATTTTTGCAGCGGCCTTTGCGGTGCCCTGGATCGCGGGACATCCGCCTGACATCATGGCTCGCATCGCTCTTGATCGGCGCATCGATGTGCGCTCATGGCGCGCCGCCGGCAGTTTCGCCCGCGCCTTCCGGCGTGCCGCCGAGTGCGTCTGCCGCGTCGATGCCGAGGGCCGCATCGTCGGCGGCCGCCGCATCGTCTCCCGCTGCTGCTTCGACAAGCGCCGCGTCGGCCACCCAGCCGAAGGCATCTGCGGCGGCCTCGGCTTCAGGTCGGCCGATCTTCGTGCTGAACTCGCTGGATGCCACCATCAGTGTGATCGACTCGCGCAGCTACACCGAAATCAAGCGGATCCCGACCGGCAAGGAGCCGCACCACCTCTACCTCACCCCGGACGATAAATCGCTGATCGTTGCCAATGCGATGAGCGATTCACTGACATTCATCGATCCGGTGACGGCGCAAGTGCAACGGGTTGTGACCGGAATCGTCGACCCCTACCACCTGCGGTTCTCGACTGACATGAAATGGTTTGTCACCGCCGCCAATCGACTCAATCACATCGACATTTACCATTGGGACGCCAGCCATGCGACGACGCCGCTGAAACTCGCGACCCGCGTGGCGAGCGGCAAGACCCCGAGCCACCTGATGATCGACAGCAAGAGCAGTGTCGTCTACAGCACCATGCAGGACAGCGACGAGTTGATCGCCATC
>JANNNE010000027.1:0-13386 GCA_031398385.1 Ideonella sp. | reverse complement strand
GCGGTGCCGGCGCCGTGGTCGGCGTCAGCACTTCACCCAGCAGATCGAGCAGGCGGGTGCGCGCCCGTTGCGGGTGGCGCCGATAGTAGGTCAGCACCAGACCGACGATGAAGCGTTCGTCGTCGTCCTGCGGCAGGTTTTCGTTGCGAGGCTCGCTAGCCGTCTGGCCGGGCATCCGTGCAGCCGCGGACGCGGGTATCTCGGGCGTGGCGACCACTTCCCCGGGCTGATGAATGGCGTCCATCCAGCCGCGCGGTTTGCGGCAGCGTTGTTCGAATTGCCGGGCCAGACGTTCGCCGATCTGCCGTGAGCGGCCCTTGATCTGGCTCCAGTAACTCGGCTGGATATCCAGCCGCTCGGCAAAGCGGCGTTCCAGCCCGCGCAGCGTGGCGGCATCCGGATGCTTGATGGTGGCGGAAACGAATTCGTCGAACAGGGCGAGCGCATTGTCCAAGCGGACTTGGGCCACGTCGATGGGGCCAGGATTCATATTCCAATGATAAATCTTCGTTCACCAGCTGCCCAGGCCGCGCCTTCTCGGGCCGCAGGTGGGCACAATCCGGGCTGCCAGGATTGTTCACTTTTCCCCCACCCCAGCACCCATGATCAGCATCGGCACACCACTCTCCGCCTCGGCCACCAGGGTCATGTTGCTCGGCAGTGGCGAGCTCGGCAAGGAAGTCCTGATTGCGCTGCAGCGCCTGGGGGTCGAAACGATCGCGGTCGATCGCTACGAGCATGCGCCGGGGCAGCAGCTGGCCCACCATGCGCACACGATCAGCATGAGCGACCCGGTCCAGCTGAAGGCATTGATCGAGGCCGAGCGGCCGACCCTGGTGGTTCCCGAGATCGAGGCCATCGCGACCGGCGTGCTCGTGGAGCTCGAGGCTGCCGGCGTGGTGCGTGTCATTCCCACCGCCCGCGCGGCACGTCTGACGATGGACCGCGAGGGGATTCGCCGGCTGGCCGCCGAAACCCTCGGCCTGCCGACGAGCACCCATGTGTTCTGCGATTCGCAGCAGCAATTGCAGGCGGCGATCGACTCGACGATCGGCTACCCCTGCATCGTCAAGCCGGTGATGAGCAGCTCGGGCAAGGGGCAAAGCCGCATCGACGGCCCGGGCGATGTCGCGGCGGCCTGGCAACATGCGATGGCCGGTGGAAGGGTCAGCAACGGCCGCATCATCGTCGAAGCGGTGATCGATTTCGACTACGAAATCACGCTGCTGACGGTGCGGGCGCTGGGTGCGGATGGCCAGCCGGAGACCTCTTTCTGCGAGCCGATCGGCCATCTGCAGAAGTCCGGCGACTATGTGGAGAGCTGGCAGCCGCATCCGATGCAGCCGGCCGCCCTGGCCCGGGCGCGCGAAATTGCCGAAAAAGTGACCACCGATCTGGGGGGCCAGGGCCTGTTCGGTGTGGAGTTGTTCGTCAAGGGCGACCAGGTCTGGTTCAGCGAAGTCAGCCCGCGGCCCCACGATACCGGGATGGTCACGATGGTGACCCAATGGCAGAACGAATTCGAACTGCACGCCCGCGCCATTCTCGGCCTGCCGGTCGACACCACGCTGAAATGCAGCGGCGCCAGCGCCGTCATCTACGGCGGAGTCGACGCAAAAGGGGTCGTATTCGACGGCGTCGATGCGGCGCTGCGGGTACCGCAGACGGAGTTGCGCCTGTTCGGCAAGCCGGAAAGTTTCGTCAAGCGGCGGATGGGTGTGGCGCTGGCTCGACATGACGACATCGAGACGGCACGCGAGCGCGCCCGTCAGGCGGCGTCCTGCGTGAGCGTCCGTACCGCGTAACGGATCAGAAAACCGCCGGCGCAGCGGACTGCGTAGGGGCTCGGCGCCCTACTGAAACGCCACCTCGGCAAAGCTGCGCAGCTTGCGGCTGTGCAGTTGGCCGGTCCCGGCGTCGCGCAGCAGCTCGACCGCCTTCAGCCCGATCCGCAGGTGCTGCTCGACCCGTTCGCGGTAGAAATGGTTGGCCATTCCGGGCAGCTTGATCTCGCCGTGCAGCGGCTTGTCGCTGACACACAGCAAGGTGCCATAGGGCACGCGGAAGCGGAATCCGTTGGCGGCGATGGTCGCACTTTCCATGTCCAGTGCGATCGCGCGGCTTTGGCTGAAGCGGCGCTGCGGATTGCTGGTCGCCGGACCGAACGGCGCCAGTTCCCAGTTGCGGTTGTCGGTACTGGCGACGGTTCCGGTGCGCAGGATCCGCTTCAACTCGTAGCCCTTCAGCCGGGTCACGTCGGCAACCGCAGTCTCGAGCGCCACCTGCACCTCGGCCAGCGCGGGGATCGGCACCCAAAGCGGCAGGTCTTCGTCAAGCACGTGATCTTCGCGCACATAGCCGTGGGCCAGCACATAGTCGCCCAGCGCCTGGCTGTTGCGCAGGCCGGCGCAATGGCCAAGCATGATCCAGGCATGGGGTCGTAGCACGGCAATGTGGTCGGTGATGGTCTTGGCATTGGCCGGACCGACGCCGATGTTGACCATCGTGATGCCGCTGCGGTCGGGTCGCGTCAGGTGATAGGCCGGCATCTGCGGCAGCCGTGGCGGCGCAACGCCCAGCTCATCGCCGGGCAGGGCGGTTTCGTCGGCTCTATGGGTGATCACGTTGCCGGGTTCGATGAAACTGCTGTACGGGTTGCCGGATGCGCTGGCCGCCATCGCCTCATGGCCGAGCCGGACGAACTCGTCGATATAGAACTGATAATTCGTGAACAGCACGAAATTCTGGAAATGATCGGGTGCGGTCCCGGTGTAGTGACGCAAGCGGTGCAGCGAATAGTCGACGCGCGGAGCCGTGAACAGCGACAGCGGCTGGGCCTCGCCCGGCTCCGGGTCGTGGGTGCCATTGGCGATGCCGTCGTCCATCGCCGCCAGATCCGGCAGATCGAACAGGTCCCGGATCTGGATGCGCCGCGCGCTGTCGAGCGATCCCTCGAGGTGGTCGTGTTCGGCGAGCGAAAAATGGACCGGTATCGGCTGGGTGCTGGTACCGATCTCCAGCGGCACCTGGTGGTTGGCGAGCAGCAATCGAAATTGCTCGCGGTAGTAGGTGCTGAACAGATCTGGACGGGTCAGCGTCGTTTCGAATGTTCCGCGGCCGGCCACGAAGCCGTAGCTCAGGCGTGAATCGGCGCGTGCGACGGTATCGGTCTGGATGCGAACCATCGGATAACAGGCCCGCACCGGCCGGCTCAGCGTTTCACCACTGACGAATCGCCGCAAGGCCTCGCGCAGGTGGTTCAGGCTGCTCTGGTAGATCGCCTGCACCTGTGCCAATGCAGCGTCGGGGTCGTCGAACAGCGCAGGCGCAATATAAGCGGGCGTGGCGGAAAAATGGGTATCCATGACAGTCCTTGCAAGCAGGCATCATTCTCGCTGTTCGCCGTGCAATGCCGGAAAACCGGTCGGCAGCGGGCTTGTTTGGCGGCGCTTCGAATCGCTACAGTCTGGGTCTGCCGACGCATGCCCCATTTCAATTGAAACGATGACATCCAACGAACAGCCTCCACCCGAGCGGCCGCCACGGCCGTCCGCCACCGTGGTCCTGGTCCGCGCAGCCGAAGACGGCGGCATCGAGGCCCTGCTGCTGCAACGCGCCGAGCGCGGCGACCACAACAGCGGCGCCTGGGTTTTCCCGGGCGGCTTGACCGATCCGCGCGACCGCGATGTCGATCATCACGTCGATGGCCTCGACGACGCCGAGGCCAGTCGACGCCTGAATCTGCCGTCGCGCGGCCTTGATTTCTACCTGGCCGCGGTGCGTGAGTGTTTCGAGGAGTCCGGCATCCTGCTCGCGTCGACGCCTTTGCCGGAGCCCGGCGACCTGCAGCATTGGCGGGGTTTGCTGCAGCGCAGTGAGTGTGGCCTGGAAGATTTCTGCGATGCGTGTGGGCAACGCCTCGCGCTTGGCGGTATCGCCTATGTCAGTCATTGGTTGACCCCGCTCGGGCGGCCGAAGCGCTTTGATACGCGGTTCTTCGTCGCCGTGGCGCCGCCCGGCCAGGTAGTCGTGCACGATGCCATCGAGACCGTCGATCACCTGTGGATTCGTCCGGCGGACGCGCTGGCGCGCGGCGACGCGCTGAAACTGCTGACGCCCACCTTGCATACGCTTCGGCTGATGGCTCGGCATGGCAGCGTGGACGAGTTGATGGCCTGGGCTCATTCCGCGCGCGAGATCGTGCAGATCCTGCCCTGCCTCGCGATGGGCAGGAACGGCCAGCAGCCGGTGATCCCGGAAGACGCCGCCTACGCCGAGGTGCTGAGGCTCGACCCCGAGCGCCGCGGCAAGGCCTGGTGCGAACTGGTGCCCGGGCGCCCGGTCCGTCTGTCCGAGCGGCTGATCCGGGTCACGGCCAACAACGGCAGCATGATGACCGGCCCCGGCACCAATACCTATCTGATCGCCACTCCATCGGCGGAGGCGGAAAACGAATGGGCCGTTATCGATCCGGGCCCGCCGGATCCGGCCCATGTCGATGCCATCGTCGCGGCTGCGCCCGGGCCGATCCGTCGGATCTTCGTCACCCACACCCACCGCGATCATTCACCGGCCACCGTCATGCTGCGCGAGATCACTGGTGCAACCGTGTACGGCCGCATCGCCGATTTTCCGGAGTGGCAGGACGACAGCTTCGCGCCCGATGTCGCCTTGGCGGGTGGCGAGCGATTCGTATTCGGATCCAGGGAAACGCGAACCAGCTTGTCGGTGATCCACACGCCGGGCCATGCCTCGAACCACCTGTGTTATCTGGTCGACGAGGAAAAGACGCTGCTGACCGGCGACCATGTGATGCAGAGCTCGACCGTCGTGATCAACCCGCCCGACGGCGACATGGCAGCGTATCTCCAGTCGCTGCGCTCGCTGATTGCCGAACTCGACATCGAGTGGATCGCTCCCGGTCACGGCTTCCTGATGGACAAGCCGCTGGTGGCGATGCAGGCCATCGTCGAGCATCGGCTCAAGCGCGAAGCCAAGGTATTCGATGCGGTGGCCGAATTGGGTCCGGCCAGCAGCGAAAGCCTGCTCAAGCGGGTCTATGCCGATGTGCCGGAACGCCTGCACGCGATGGCCTTGCGCTCGCTGAGCGCACACTTGCTGAAACTCGAACACGATGGCCGCTGCCGACGATCCGGAGACAGCTGGTCGCTCGCCGGATGAAGCGGCGGTCGGCTTGCCGTCGTTTCTGACGCCATGCGTACACTGCGAGCTTTGACGCACTGCACCATTCGCTACCATGAGCCACGACCTCGACGAACTGTTCGCCAACAACCGTCAATGGGCGGCCGAAACCGAGCAGCGTGAGCCCGGTTTTTTCCAGCGCCTGCTGAAACAGCAGACCCCGCAGTATCTGTGGATCGGCTGCGCCGACAGCCGGGTTCCGGCCAACGAGCTGGTCAACCTGTTGCCGGGCGAGCTGTTCGTGCACCGCAACGTGGCCAATGTGGTAGCCCATTCCGATCTGAACGGCCTGTCGGTGATCCAGTTCGCGACCGATCTGCTGCAGGTCCAGCACATCATCGTGGTCGGCCATTCGGGCTGCGGGGGCGTGCGGGCCGCGCTCAACGATGTGCGGGTCGGGCTGGCCGACAACTGGCTGCGTCATGTCCAGGATGTGCGTCGACGCCACCATCGGTGGCTCGAGGGTGTCGACCTGGAGCGCCGCGTCGATGCCTTGTGTGAACTCAACGTGATCGAGCAGGCGCTGAACGTGTGCCGCACGACGATCGTCCAGGACGCCTGGGATCGCGGCCAGAAGCTGGTGGTGCACGGCTGGTTCTACGGGCTCGTCAACGGCTTGCTCGAGGACTTGAAGATAAACGTCGACAGCCGCAATGCCATCGCGCCGGTGTTCGAGAAGTCGCTGGCATTCGTCAAGTCCCGGTATTCGCAATACCAGGCCGCCTGAGCCGGGTGCGGGTGGCTCGATGGGCGCCTTCCCTCCAAAACTGGTCGATCCGCGCGCCTTCGACATCGCCAGCGCGATGCTCGAGGGCTTCAACCGCCACTATCGGCTGTTCCGCGAGGCCAGTGCCGGCGCCAAAGTCCTGTTCGAGGCGGCCGACTGGCATGGGCAGCAGCTCGGTCAACGCGCGCGCATCGAGTTCTACGACAAACGGGTTGCGGAAAGCGCTCAGGCTCTGCAGGCCGATTTCGGCGTCGTGCAGCTGTCGATGGAGGTCTGGCAGCAGATCAAGCTGCATTACATCGGCCTGCTGATCAACCACCACCAGCCCGAGCTGGCCGAGACCTTTTTCAACTCGGTGACGACCAAGATCCTGCACCGTCGCTATTTCAACAACGATTTCATCTTCGTGCGGCCGGCGGTCTCGACCGAATATATCGAAAGCGAAGGAGCAGGCGCGCCGCCCACTTTCCGCGCCTACTACCCGACACGTGACAGCCTGCGCGATACGTGGCGCGCCATCGTCGATCAATTCGAGCTGCGCGGCGCATTCGAGAACCTCGAGCGCGACATGGACCGGGTGCAGGCGGCGGTCGATCAGGAAATGGGCGATTTCCGGGTGCGCCCGAACTTCCAGATCCAGGTTTTGTCGAGCCTGTTCTTTCGCAACAAGGGTGCCTACGTCGTCGGCAAGATCATCAACGGTTTTCACGAGACGCCGTTCGCGCTGCCGATCCTGCACAGCAGCGAAGGCCGCTACGTCATCGACACCGCGCTGTTCAGCGAGGACGAGATGCTGATGCTGTTCAGCTTTGCGCGCGCGTATTTCATGGTCGACATGGAGGTGCCGTCGGCCTACGTGCACTTTCTGCGCTCGATGATGCCGCGCAAGCCGCGCAGCGAGATCTACAACGCGCTCGGCCTGCACAAGCAGGGCAAGAACCACTTCTACCGCGATTTTCTGGCCCACCTGCGGCACAGCAGCGACCACTTCCGCATTTCGCCCGGCATCAAGGGCATGGTCATGCTGGTGTTCGACCTGCCGAGTTTCCCCTTCGTCTTCAAGCTGATCAAGGATTTCTTCCCCCTGCAGAAGGAAACCACCCGCGAGCAGGTCAAGCGCAAATACCTGCTGGTCAAGCAGCACGACCGGGTCGGGCGGATGGCGGATACCCACGAATACAGCGACGTCGCGTTTCCGATCAAGCGATTCGAAGGCGAGCTGCTGGCCGAGTTGCAGCAGTTCTGCCCCAGCCTGCTCGAGGAAGAGGGCGACAACCTGGTGATTCGCCATGTCTACATCGAGCGCCGCATGATTCCGCTCAATATCTATCTGCAGGAAGCGACCGCCGAGCAGATCGAGGCGGCCGTCGTCGAATACGGCAACGCGATCAAGGATCTGGTGGCGGCCAATATCTTCCCCGGCGACATGCTCTGGAAGAATTTCGGCGTCACGCGCAACGGCAAGATCGTCTTCTACGATTACGATGAGATCGAATACCTGACCGATTGCAACTTCCGCCGCATACCGCAGCCGCGCAACGAGGAAGAAGAAATGTCCGCCGACGTCTGGTACAGCGTCGGTCCGAAGGATGTATTTCCGGAAACCTTCGAGCCCTTTCTGCTCGGCAATCCGCTGGTTCGCGCGGTGTTCATGAAACACCATGCCGATCTGCTCGATGCCGCTTTCTGGCAAAGTAACAAGGACCGGATCCTGGCCGGCCATGTTCACGACGTATTTCCCTACGACGATGCACGACGCTTTTGCAACCGTGCGTCGCTGACGGATTGATCCACGAAGGAGAACCCCATGTCCGATTCCATCGTCATCGTTTCCGCCGCCCGCACCCCGATCGGCGGCCTGCTCGGTGATTTTTCATCGCTGGCCGCGCATCGCCTGGGCGCGGTCGCCATCAAGGCAGCGATAGAACGCGCCGGCGTGCCGGGCGACGCGATCAATGAGGTCCTGATGGGCAACTGCCTGATGGCTGGTCAGGGCCAGGCACCGGCGCGCCAGGCCGCGCTGGGCGCCGGACTGCCGCAATCGGCCGGCGCCGTGACCTTGTCGAAGATGTGTGGCTCGGGCATGCGCGCGATGATGTTCGGACACGACATGTTGATCGCCGGCAGCGCCGACGCGGTGATCGCCGGCGGCATGGAAAGCATGACCAATGCGCCTCATCTCAGCCCGATCCGCAAGGGCGTCAAATACGGCGTCGCGGCGTTCTACGACCACATGGCGCTCGACGGTCTGGAAGATGCCTACGAGCGCCTGCCAAACGGCAATGGCAAGGCGATGGGGGTGTTCGCCGAAGAGTGCGTGTCGAAGTACCAGTTCAGTCGCGAGGCGATGGACCAGTTTGCGATCGCCTCGACCGAGCGCAGCAAGAAGGCCAACGAAGACGGCAGTTTCGATTGGGAAATGGCGCCAGTGACGGTGGCCGGCAAAGGCGGCGATACGGTGATCAAGTTCGACGAGCAGCCCTTCAAGGCCAGGCTCGACAAGATCGCGGGCCTGAAGGCGGCCTTCGTCAAGGACGGCAAGATCACTGCCGCCACCTCGTCGAGCATTTCCGACGGCGCCGCGGCCTTGCTGCTGATGCGCGAGTCGTCCGCGATCAAGCAGGGTTGCAAGCCGCTGGCACGCATCGTCGGGCATGTGGTGCATGCACAGGCGCCGAATCTGTTTGCCACCGCGCCGGTCGGTGCCATCGACAAGCTGCTGCGCAACATCGGCTGGAAGGCTCAGGATGTCGATCTGTGGGAAGTCAACGAGGCGTTCGCCGCGGTGACAATGGCGGCGATGGCCGAATACAAGCTGCCGCACGAGATCGTCAATGTCCACGGAGGCGCCTGCGCGCTGGGGCATCCGATCGGTGCCAGCGGCGCGCGCATCGTGGTCACGCTGCTTGGCGCGCTGCGTCAGCGCGGCCTGAAAAAAGGCGTGGCCGCGCTGTGCATCGGTGGCGGCGAAGCCACCGCCCTTGCCGTCGAAATGATGTGACCGGCAAATGAAGGTCCTGATCATCGGCGCCTCGCGCGGCATCGGCCTGGAATTTGTCAGGCAGTACCGGGCCGAAGGCGCTGAAGTGACCGCCACCGCGCGCGACGAACCGGCACTCGCACAGTTGCGCGAGCTCGGGGCTCGCGCCGTCGCACTCGATGTTGCCGAGGCGTCAAGTGTGGCCGGCCTGGGCGGGCAACTCGACGGCTTGGCGTTCGAGCTCGTCGCGTTGTGTCCCGGCATCTACGGGCCTCGCCAGGATGGCACGGATCCTCCGACCGAGGCCGACTTCGACGCGGTGATGCACACCAATGTGCTGGGTGCGATGCGGCTGCTGTCGCCGATCGTCGATTGCCTGGCACCCGGCGCCAGACTCGCGGTGATGTCGTCGCGCATGGGCTCGATCGGCTCTCGAACGGCCGCCAACGGCTGGTTGTACCGGGCGTCCAAGGCGGCGCTGAATTCGGTATTGAAGGATGCGTCGATTTTGCTGGCCGGCCGCGCCGTCTGCGTGGCCTTGCATCCGGGCTGGGTTCGAACCGATATGGGCGGCGAGCACGCTGATCTCGATGTCGCCGACAGCGTCAGGGGAATGCGCCGATTGCTCGGCGCATTGACTGGCGACGACAATGGTCGTTTCCTGAATTACGACGGCGCTGCCATCGACTGGTAAGCGCTGGGCCCGCCAGCTCGCGACTTCGCACCAGCCGGTTCCAATTGGACAGATCATCGCCATGTTGCTGAACGAAGACCAGCGTGCCGTGCAGGACGCGATCCGAAGTTATGTGCAGGACCGCATCGCGCCGGCCGCCGCGGGCTGGGACAAGGCGCACCATTTCCCGCGCGATGAATTGCGTGGCCTGGCCGAGCTGGGCTGTTATGGCATCGCCGTGCCGACCGAACTCGGTGGCGCCGGGCTCGACTATCTGAACCTGGCGTTGATCATCGAGGAGATCGCCGCCGGCGACGGCGCCACGTCGACCATCGTCAGCGTCAACAACTGCCCGGTCTGCTCGATCCTGATGGCCTGGGCCAACCCGGCGCAGCAGAAACAATGGCTGGTTCCGTTGGCCCGGGGCGACCAGCTCGGCGCGTTCTGCCTGACCGAGCCCCACGTCGGATCGCAAGCCGACGGCCTGAAGACCAGCGCGACGCGAGATGGCGACAGCTATGTGCTGAACGGCGTCAAGCAGTTCGTCACCAGCGGCAAGAATGCCGACCTGGCGATCGTGATGGCGCTGACCGACAAGACGGCCGGCAAGAAGGGCATCAGCGCCTTCGTCGTGCCGACGTCGACCCCCGGCTATACAGTGGCCAGCCTCGAAGACAAGATGGGCCAGCATGCCAGCGACACCGCACAGATCGTGTTCGAGAACTGCCGCATCCCGGTTGCCAACCGCCTCGGCGACGAAGGGCAGGGCTTGAAGATCGCACTGTCCGGGCTCGAAGGCGGGCGCATCGGAATCGCCGCGCAAAGTGTCGGCATGGCGCGTGCCGCGTTCGAGGCGGCGCTGGCCTATGCCAAGGATCGCGAAAGTTTCGGCCAGCCGATCTTCCAGCACCAGGCGGTGCAGTTCAGGCTCGGCGAGATGGCCACGAAGATCGAAGCGGCGCGTCAGCTGATCCACCATGCGGCGTCGCTGAAGGATGCGGGTGAGCCGTGTCTGAAGGAGGCCGCAATGGCCAAGCTGTTCGCCAGCGAGATGGCCGAGGCAGTCTGCAGTGCCGCGATCCAGATTCACGGCGGCTACGGCTATGTCAGCGATTTCCCGGTCGAACGCATCTACCGCGATGTGCGGGTCTGCCAGATCTACGAAGGCACCAGCGATGTGCAGAAGATCCTGATCGGCCGGGCGCTTGCCTGAACCCGTGGCCAGGAAGCCGCGGCCGCCGCACAGCACAATCACGCCATGAACATCATCATCCTCGGGGCGGGCCGGGTCGGCGAGAGCGTGGCTGAGAACCTGGTTTCCGAGCGCAACGACATCACGGTGATCGATACCAGCCCGCAACGCCTGGCCGCGCTGCAGGACCGCCTCGACCTGCGCGGGGTGGCCGGCAACGGCATCCAGCCGTCGGTGCTGCGCGAGGCCGGGGCGCAGGACGCCGACATGCTGATCGCCTGCGCGTCGATGGACGAGACCAACCTGGTGGTCTGCAAGGTCGCGCACGACGTCTTCAACATCCCCACCACGATCGCGCGCATCCGTTCGGAGGAATTCCCGAACGGCGGAGAGTTGATGGGCAAGGCGGGTTTTGCGGTCGACCAGGTGATCTGCCCCGAGCAGTCGCTGACGAACTACATCCGCAAGCTGATCGACTACCCGGAGGCGCTGCAGGTGCTCGAGTTCGCCGGCGGCCTGGTCAGTCTGATCGCGGTGCGGGTGGTCAGCGGCGGGCCGATGGCGCGGCATGTGATCTCCGAACTGCCGCAGCTGGTGCCGGATGTGGAGATGCGCTTCGTCGCGATCTATCGCAGCAACGAACACGGCATCGACCAGCAGGTGATCTGCGACGGCAGCACCCGCATCGAACCCGGCGACGAGGTCTTCGTGCTCGCCGCGACGCGCGACATCCGCCGGGTGCTCGACGCCTTGCGCAAGCGCGACCAGCCGGTGCGCCGGGTGATGATCGCCGGCGGCGGCCGCGTCGGCCTGCGGCTGGCCCGCCACCTGAAGAAAGACTGCCGCGTCAAGATCATCGAGCAGGACGGCCCGCGCTGCGAATACCTGACGACCCAGCTGCCCAGCCACGTGCTGGTGCTGCACGGCGACTCGACCGACGAGGAACTGCTCGAGGAGGAGAACGTCGCCGAATGCGATCTCTTCCTGTCGCTGACCAGCGACGACGAGGACAACATCATGGCCTGCCTGCTCGCCAAGCGCATCGGCGCGAGGCGCGTGCTGGCACTGATCAACCGGCGCGCCTACGCCGACCTGGTGCAGGGCACGCAGATCGACATCGCGGTGTCGCCTGCGCAGACGGTGATCGGCGAACTGCTGGCCTACGTGCGCCGCGGCGACGTCGAGGCGGTCTACAGCCTGCGTCGCGGCGCCGCCGAAGCGCTCGAAGCGGTTGCCCGCGGCGACCGCAAGACCTCGAAAGTGGTCGGGCGGCGCATCGACCAGCTCAGCCTGCCGCCGGGGGTGCAGATCGGTGCGTTGGTGCGCGGCGAGGGCGAGGCGGCGCGGGTCATCCTGCCGCACCATGACACGGTGATCGAGAGCGACGACCATGTGGTGGTCTTCCTGCCGCGCAAGCGCATGGTGCGCGAAGTCGAGAAGCTGTTCCAGGTCAGCGCCACCTTCTTCTGATCCGGACGGACCCCTCCCGATGGGCCAGATCCTTCCTGTCTTCGCCATCCTGGCCTGGGTGGTGATGTTCTTCTCCGGCGCGATGCTGGTGCCGCTGTCGCTGGCCTGGCTCGGCAACGAGCCCGCGGCCTCGCGCGATGCGTACGGTGGCGCGGTGCTGCTCACGCTGCTCAGCGGCGCCGCACTGTGGGCGGTGTCGCGGCGCACCCGGCGCGAGCTGCAGCCGCGCGACGGCGTGCTGCTGGTCGTGCTGACCTGGACCATGCTTCCGTTCTTTGCTTGCCTGCCGCTGCTCGCCTACTTCCACCAGGCCGGCTCGCCGATCTCGTTCACCGACGCCTATTTCGAGGCGATGTCAGGCCTGACGACCACCGGCTCGACGGTGCTAACCGGCCTCGACGCGCTGCCGGCCTCGGTCAACCTCTGGCGCTGCTTCCTGCAGTGGATGGGCGGCATGGGCATCCTGGTGCTGGCGGTGGCGATCCTGCCGCTGCTCGGCATGGGCGGCAGCCAGGTCTTCCGGGCCGAATCGGCCGGCCCGATGAAGGATGCCAAGCTGACACCGCGCATCACCGAGACCGCCAAGGGACTGTGGACGGTCTATGCCGCGTTCTCGATCCTGTGCGTGCTGGCGTATCGGATCGGTGGCATGACCTGGTTCGATGCGTGGATCCACATGTTCGCGACGATGAGCCTGGGCGGACTGAGCAGCCACGACGCGAGTTTCGGGTATTTCCAGTCGCCGCTGCTCGAGTGGATCTGCGTCTTCTTCATGCTGGTGGCCAGCTGCAATTTCGCGGTCTATTTCGTCGCGGTCCGGAAGGGTTCTGTCTCGTTGCTGCTGGGCGACCCGGAGGTCCGGGGCACGCTCGGGCTGATCATCGGGACGTGCGTATTCGTTGCCTTGTTCCTGCTTCTCAAGGGCACCACCGCCAGCCCTGCCGAAGCGTTTCGGTGGGCCTTCTTCAACGTCGTCTCGATCGCATCGACCACCGGGTTTGCGACCGTCGACTATTCCCAGTGGCCGGTGCTGGTGCCCTACCTGATGCTGCTGCTGTCGGGCATCGCGACCAGCGCGGGGTCCACCGGCGCGGGAATCAAGATGGTGCGTCTGCTGATCCTGCTGAAGCAGGCCAGGCGCG
>JANNNE010000021.1:0-2631 GCA_031398385.1 Ideonella sp. | reverse complement strand
TTGGTGTCACGGGTGGGGAGCCTGGTCGGACGTGGCGTGAACGATGCCCTTTAGCGCGGCGTCGACGGCAGCGGGGGAGTGGTGGGTGGAGGCCGCTTCATCTCATTGCGAATCAGCACCACCGCAAGCGTCACGACGCCTGCCACCACCATCAGCACCGTGGTGCCGACGGCCCAGATCGCCAGCGCCAGCCAAGGCGCGGCGCCGGAAATGCCGTTCAGCAGGCCTTGCGTCAGGTCGATCGCGAATTGCAGCAACGTCTGCCAGCCCGGGATCCACTGCTCGATGCGCTCGCCATATGGAATCTGATCGATCAGGGGCTTCAGCTCATCGATGCGGCCCGGGCCGATGGTCAGCGCCGCATGCAGCCCCCAGCATGCAAGTGACCACAGCGCCAGGCAAAACAGGGTGAAAATCCAGGTCGCGATCATCATGGCAGGGGTCCTCCGGTGCTCGGGGTCTCGCGGGTTGGTTCAGCGCTCGGGCTCTCGCCACGGGCTTGCAGGCCCGACTTTATCTCGGTCCGCATGTCACGCGGCCAACAACCGGCGCAGCGCGCGGGCATACTCGTGTCGCCATGAACGATGCCTCGCCGATTCTGCCTTCCCAAGTCGCTACGCCAGCCGATGTCGCTGCGCTGCAGGCTGCCGCGCAGCAAATCGAAACACCGCTCGGCGACGGCTCGATCGTCTGGCACCGTTGGGGCGAAGGGCCGATCACGCTGTTGCTTCACGGCGGCGCGGGCAGCTGGACCCACTGGGCGCGCAACATCGGCGCGCTGGTGGCAGATGGCCGCACGGTGCTCGCGCCAGACATGCCGGGGTTCGGCGCCTCGGCTGCGCCGGCTTCCGGCCACGATGCCGATGCCGTGGCGCCTTTGCTTGAACTGGGGCTGAATGCACTGATCGGCGCGACCGCCTGTGATGTCGTCGCGTTTTCGTTCGGCGGGATCGTCGCGTCGTTTCTGCTGAGCGAATTTCCGGCGCGGGCGCGCCAGCTGGTGCTGGTCGGGGCACCGGCGCTGAGTGTCGAGCCGGTGTCGAAGCTCGGCTTGCGGCCCTGGGCCCATGCGTCGGGCGGCGAGCGCGATGCGCTGCACCGCTACAACCTGTCGCGCATGATGCTGGCGCGTGAATCATCGGTCGATGATCTGGCGGTCTGGCTGCACGAATCGAATATCGTCCGCGACCGCATGCCGCGCCGCCGACTGGCCAATACCGACATCGTCGCGCGTCTGTTGCCGCGCATCGGCTGTCCGGTGTCGGGCATCTGGGGCGCTGACGACCGCCTGTATCAGGGGCGGATCGACCAGGTCGGCGTGGCCTTGCGGCGCGCGCCGGATTTCCGCTCGTTGACGCTGCTGCCCAGAGCCGGCCATTGGGTTCAGTTCGAGGATGCCGCCGTCTTCAACCAGCATCTGCTGCAGGCACTGTCCGGTGGCAGCGTGCCGAATCAGGCTGCCAGCGCCGCGGCCAGTTCGGGTGCGGATTCGCCGAACGCGTAGACGTCCATGCCCAGCGCGCCGTAGGTGACGCTGTCGTGCAGCCGCAGCGGCGCCGCCTGCCGCCCACCCGCACCGGCGGCGACAAACCACGGCAGCAGGTGCTCGTCGCTCGGGTGCATGTCGACCGCATGCGGCGCGCGCTGCCGGTAGTCGAACAGCGCTGCCCAATCACGGGCCGCGCTGCGCTCGACGAACCATCGGCGGAACGCCTGGCTCTGCGGAATCTCAGGCTGATCAGGGTCGGCCCGGATTCCGCCTGCAAAGACGCGTTGCAGGTTGTGCGTCATGCTGCCGCTGCCAAGGATCAACACGTTCTCGCCGCGCAGCGGGGCCAGCGCTTCGCCAAGCCTGAACTGCTCTTGCGGCGAATCGGTCGGGACGAAGGCCAGCGGCAGGACCGGAATATCGGCGCTCGGAAACAGGTAGCGCAGCGCCGTCCAGGCACCGTGATCGAGCCCGCCCTGGTCGACGAGCTGAACCGGAATGTCGGCCCCGACAAGCCGCTGGCGCAGCCGCTCGGCCCAGGCCGGCGCGCCGGCCACGTCGTAGCGCATCTGGAACAGGCGCGGATCGAAATTTCCGAAATCGTGGATCGCTTGATGGCGGGGTGCGGCGAGCAGAACCGGAACGCGAGCCGCGGTGTGGGCGGAAATCGTCACGATCAGATCGGGCCGTCCGACATGCTCGATCCAGCGGCTTCCGAGCGCCTGCATGAATGCACCCGCCGCGCCGGGCTCCAGCGCGATCATCGGCGAACCATGTGAAACGAACAGCGAAGGCAAGGTGGTGAAGGTGTTCATGCCAGATTGAGCCACGCTTCGATGCCACGCAGCTTCTGATGGTTTGCATCGAGCTTGCAAATCGACGCAAGGTCACCATCTGAGCCCCAGCGGATCGACTGCTGCATGCAGATCAACCTGGCATCGTCAGATGCGCCGAGAGGCCCGCTTCAAGCAGGTGCCCGAACCCCCAGATCGAGATGCCCTCGGCGCCGCGGTTCAACCTGCTTTCGTGTAAGGTCAGTTCATGAAATCGTCCATCCTCCAGGCTGCTTCGCGGGTTTCGGTCTGGCGCCTGGCCGCGCAGCAGACACGACGCGACTTTCGCGCCGGCGAACTGCGCTTGTT
>JANNNE010000009.1:0-15893 GCA_031398385.1 Ideonella sp. | reverse complement strand
GTGGCCGTGGGCGACGCGCAGGGCAGCGCCCAATGGGAGATGGCCAGCAAGTTCAAGACCGCCTTCGAAGCGAAGACCGCGGGCAAGCACAAGATCGACCTGTTCCCGAACGGCCAGCTCGGCAGCGAAGAGACCACCGTCAACGCCGCCAGCATGGGCACGCTCGACATGTCGGTGCTGGCGATCAACAACGTCACGCCGTTCTCGCCCACCGTCGGCATCCTGACGCTGCCATACGTGATCCAGAGCGCGGCCGAGGCTAAGACGCTGGTCACTGGCGAAGTCGGCAAAGAGCTGACGGCCAACACCGTGCGCGATGCGGGTGTGCGCATCGTCGGCTGGACCTTCACCGGTTTCCGGGTGCTGACCAATTCGAAGAAGCCGGTCAAGACGCTGGCCGACCTGAAAGGCCTGAAGATCCGCGTGCCGAAGAACGAGATCATGATCGCGTCGTACCAGGCCTGGGGCATCAACCCGACGCCGATGGCGTGGTCGGAAACCTTCACCGCGCTGCAGCAGCGCGTCGTCGATGGCCAGGACAACCCGTACATCACGGTGCACTCGATGAAATTCAGCGAGGTGCAGAAGTACATCACCAACATCCGCTACGTCTTCTCGCTCGAGCCGATCATCGTCGGCGAGGCAATCTTCAAGAAGCAGCCGGCCGACGTGCAGAAGGCGATCCTCGATGCCGGCGCCGAGGCGACCGAGCACAGCTACAAGTGGCTGCTCGAGACCGAAGCGAAGCTGAAGAAGGAACTGACCGCCAAGGGCATGGAAATCACCGATCCGGCCGACGGCGAGAAGGAGTGGATCGCCAAGGCCACCACCGCGGTCTGGCCGAAGTTCTACGCCAGCATCGGCGGCAAGGAAAAGCTGGACCGGGTGCAGAAGGTCCTCGGCCGCTGAGCCGAACCCGCTTGGTCGCAACGGTCGCGCACAGCGGCCGTTGTTGACCAGCCTGTCGCTCGAACCCGACAACCGGCCTTTGCCAAACGAGTTGGTCACCATGTCCGCATCCCGCAAGACACTCGCGCTGCTGAACAACACCGAAACGATCGTCTGCGAGGTGTTGCTCGCGCTGTTTGTCACGCTGCTGTTCGCACAGATCCTGGCGCGCCAGCTGTTCGGCTACAACATCGCGTGGAGCGAAGAACTGTCTACGTACATGTTCGTCTGGTTCGCTTATCTGGGGGCAGTGGTGGCGGCCAAGATGTCGGCGCACAACCGCGTCACGGTGCATTTCCAGTTCATGCCGAAGTGGCTGTCGAAGACCTTGCTGACCTTGGCCGATCTGCTGTGGGTCGTCTTCAATGTCTATTTCGTCTGGCTCAGCTACGACTTCGTCTTCAACCGGATGAATCTCTTCTGGAAGGCGCAGACGCTTGGCGTGCCGATGAAGTGGGTCTACATGATCCTGCCGATCGCCTTCGCATTGATGACGCTGCGCATTCTGTGGAATATCTACCTGCGGGTTTTCAAGGGCATCGAGCCGCTCGATCCGGAAGCCGAGGAGCTCGAAAAACTCAAGCAGGGCGCCAGCCAGGCGTCGGCATGACCTGACGCACGGGGACGACAATCATGGACGCTTACGTTACTGAGCTGCTGTTCGGCGGTTTCATCATCCTGCTGCTGCTCGGCGCACCCATCACCGTTGCGCTCGGTGGCGCCGGAATGGCCGCCTACGTGGCACTCGACAAGGATCCGATCGCGCTGGTGCAGATCGCATTCAACTCGGTCGGCAACTTTCCGCTGATGGCGCTGCCTGCCTTCGTGCTGGCCGGCGCGCTGATGGAAGCGGCCGGCATTTCCAAGCGCCTGGTCGACATCGCCGAGACGCTGGCCGGCCCGATCACCGGCGGGCTCGGCGCGGCCACCGTGCTGGCCTGCCTGTTCTTCGGTGCGATCTCGGGTTCCGGCCCGGCAACCACCGCCGCCGTCGGCATGCTGATGATCCCCGCGATGGTCAAGCGCAACTACGAGCGTTCCTACGCATCGGCGGTGACCGCGGCCTCCGGCGGGCTAGGGATCATCATCCCGCCTTCGATTCCGATGGTGATCTTCGGCATTTCCGCGCTCGGCATGAACCCGCCGCCCGAGGCGGTCGAGAAGTTCGGCGAATTCGCATCGCTGTCGATCCCGAAGCTGTTCATCGCCGGCGTCTTTCCCGGCATCGTGATCGCCGGCGGGCTGTTGATCATGAACTACTTCATCTCGAAGAAGAAGGGCTATACCGGCCTGACCGAGACCTGGTCGCTCGGCGAAATCGGCCAATCGGTGAAGCGTGGCTTCTGGTCGATCCTGGCGCCGTTCATCATCCTCGGCGGCATCTACAGCGGGTTGTTCACGCCCACGGAATCGGCGATCGTCGCGATCTTCTACACGTTGTTCGTCGGCTTCTTCATCCACCGCGAACTGAAGCTGCCGAAGATGACGGCAGCCCTGCGCACCACCACCTGGATCACCGGACGGGTGCTGCTGATCCTGTTCACCGCCACCGCCTTCGGCCGCCTGCTGGTCGAGCAGCGAATCCCGGCGCAGATCGCCGAATCGATGCTGAGCATGACGAGCAACATCTACATCATCTGGGCGCTGCTGATCTTCTTCCTGCTGTTCGTCGGCATGTTCATGGAAACGTTGGCGGCCATCCTGATCCTCGTTCCGGTGTTGCTGCCGGTGATGTATTCGGTCGGTGCCGATCCCACACATGTGGGCATCGTCGTCATCTGCGTGCTGTCGATCGGGTTCATGACGCCGCCGCTCGGCGAGAACCTGTTCGTGGCTTCGGGGATCGGCGGCGAGACGGTTGAGAAGATCGTCGTTCGGGTGATGCCCTTCGTCTTCGTCTCGACCATCGCCGTCTTCCTGATCGCCTACGTGCCGCAGATCTCGCTGTGGCTGCCGTCGATGATGGGTTATTGACGCGGCGCGGTTCGGACAATCCGCCTCCTGTGGGAGTGCCTTCAGGCGCGATTGCGATCTGATCAGACCCAAACGCGCCTGAAGGCGCTCCCACAGGGGGAATCGGTCGGATTTGGCAGTTTTCGGATGACGGTGCGCGCGGTTCCCCATTCCGCGGCGCGTGTCTCAAGTTGGTGCGTCCGCGGTCGATAAGCCCGCATGACTCGGCGTATCCTTGCGTTGCCCGGCCTGCATGCGGGCTGGGTCATCGCGTTCCTGCTGCTCCTGCTGGCGACCGCTGCGCAGGGGACCGAACGCAAGGACATCTTCGTTCTGCACTCGTACAGCCAGGAATATGACTGGACCAAGCGGCAGCACGAGGGTTTTGTCGCCGAACTGGCGCGCGACGCGACCACCCGCTACAGCGTGCGCGCCGAGTACCTGGATACCAAGCGCGTCAGCTTCGATGCCGGGTTCTCGCGCATGATGGCCGAGCACCTGGCAGCCAAGTACCGCGGCTACTCGCCGTCGGCCATCTACGTGACTGACGACAATGCGCTGGTATTCGCGCTAGAACACCTGCGTCGAATTTTTCCCGCAGCGCCAGTCATCTTCTCCGGCGTCAACGACCTCGGGGTTGCGACGCGCATCGACCGGGCAGTCGTGACCGGCGTATTCGAACGCAAGGAGATCGCTCCGAACCTCGAGCTCGTCCGCGTGATCGGCCACGACGCACGAGATTTCCGCGACATCGTGGTGGTTGGCGACGGCTCCGAGACCTACCGCGCGATCGAGCAGGAGATCCGCCTCGAACTCGCTCGCCACCCTGGCATCCAGGCGCGTTTCGTCGCCGACCGCAACCTCGATGGCGTGTTGCAGGGGCTGAAATCGGGTCAGGAACACTTCGTGGTGCTGACGACCTTGGGAAACCTGGTCGACGCGCAAGGTGCGCCGATGCTGCCCGACGACAGCATCGCCGCCATTGCCGCATTGGGTCGCCACACGATACTCAGCATGGAGGACGGCTATATCGTCAAGGGCGTGCTCGGCGGCTACGTCACCAGTGGCGTTGCGCAGGGCGAGGCTGCGGCGCGTCTGGTGGCCCGCTACTTTGCCGGCACCCAGATCGTTGCCCTTGAAACGGTCGAGAGCCCGAACAAATACCTGGTAGACGCGGTCGAGTTGCGCCGGGCTGGCCTGACATTGCCACCCGCAGTTGCTGCCCAGGCGACGATCCTGAACCCGCTGCCCGGCGTTTACGAACGATTCCAGCGCGAGATCCTGTACGCGCTGTACGCGCTGGGCACGCTGTTGCTGTTGTCGCTGACGGCGTCACTGGCAATCGTCATGCGCAAGAACCGGCAGATCGGCGCCAATGCCGCCGCGCTGCGCCAGCAGGCGGTGCAGATGGCTGATGTGCAGGACAGCCTGGTGCGCGCCCAACGCATCGCAGCACTCGGCAATTGGGACTGGAACATTGCCGACGACAACATCTTCTGGTCGGACGAGACCTGGCGCATCTTCGGCCTCGACAAAGGCCGTATCGCGGTCGATCTGCCGGCCTTCCTCGATCGGGTGCATGCCGAGGATCGAGATGCGGTGCAAGCTGCAGTCTTGCGCGCCCGAACCACTGGTGAGCCGTATGACATCACGCACCGGATCGTGCTGCCGTCGGGCGAAGTACGCGTGGTTCGCGAGAATGCCGAGGTCTTGCACGACAGCGCCGGCACGGCGGTGCGGATCCACGGCACCATCATGGACGTGACCGCGCGCGAACGCGCCGTGCGGGCGCTGCACGACAGCGAGGAAAAGCTGCGCAAGGTGATCGAGAGTCTGCCGGTGGTGCTGTGGATGATCGATCGCGACGGACGCTTCCTGCTGTCGGAAGGCAACGGCCTGGCCGCCATGGGGCTCAGGCCCGGCGAGGTGGTCGGCCGGTCGCTGTTCGATGTCTACAGCGATTGCCCCGAGGTGGTCGAGGATACACATCGCGTGCTGGAGGGCCAGACCTTCGCCTGCACCCGCCAGATCGGCGAGCTGGCCTTCGAGCTGCGGTACTCGCCCATGCGCAACGAGGCCGGGGAGGTCAGGGGTGCGATCGGCGTCGCAATCGACGTCACCGAGCGCAAGCAATCCGAGGATCGGCTGGTGTTCCTGGCCAACTACGATCCGGTAACGGGCCTGGCCAATCGCTTCCTGTTTCTGAATCGGCTGACCCATGCGATGCAGTCGGCCGACCGTCAGAACGCCATGGTGGCGCTGCTGTTCGTTGACCTCGACAATTTCAAGAACGTCAACGATTCCCTGGGCCACGCCGCCGGCGATCAGCTGCTGAAGGAAGTAGCGGCGCGTCTGGGTGCGGTGGTGCGCTCGACCGATACCGTCAGTCGACTGGGCGGCGATGAGTTCACCCTCGTGCTGGAAGGCCTGGCCAGCGCCGACGAGGCGGTGCGGGTGGCGAGCCAGTTGCTGGCGCAGGCGACGCGTCCGTACACGCTCGGCTCTCGCGAGGTGCACGTCACTTGCAGCGTCGGCATCGCGATCTATCCGCACGACGGCGACACCGTCGACACCTTGCTGAAAAACGCCGACGCCGCGATGTACCGGGCCAAGGAGAACGGGCGCAATCGACTCGAGTTCTTCACGAAGGAGATCAATGCCGGTGCGCATGAACGCCTCGAACTGGTCAACCAGTTGCGTGGCGCCTTGGCGCGCAACGAATTCTCGCTGCACTACCAGCCCAAGATCGATCTGGTCGATTCGTCGGTGGTCGGCTTCGAGGCGCTGCTGCGCTGGCGCAATGCGCGGTTGGGTCAAGTTTTTCCCGCCACGTTCATTCCGGTGCTGGAAGAGATCGGGCTGATCGTCGAAGTCGGCGAGTGGGTGCTGCGCGAGGCCTGCCGCTGGGCCGCAGCGATACCGCATCGGTCAGGTACGGCACCACCGTCGATTGCGGTCAATCTGTCGGCACGTCAGTTTCGCCATGCCCAGCTCGACAAGGTGGTTCAGAGTTCGCTGGCAGTCAGTGGTCTGGCAGCCGGCCGGCTTGAAATGGAAATCACCGAGTCGAGCTTGATGGACATCGAAACCAATCTGGCGACGATGGACCGGATGAAGGCGATCGGCGTGGCGCTGTCGATCGACGACTTCGGCACCGGTTATTCGTCGCTGTCGTATCTGAAGCGCTTCCCGGTCGACCGCCTGAAGATCGACGCCTCGTTCGTCCGCGATGTCGCGGTGGATGCCGACGATGCGGCGATCGTGATCGCCATCATCGGCCTGGCGCATCACCTGCAGCTGGGCGTTGTCGCCGAGGGCGTCGAGACACAGGAACAGCTCGACTTTCTGCGGCGTCACGGCTGCGACGAGGTGCAGGGCTATCTGCTTGCACGGCCGATGCCGGGCCCGCAGGCCCTCGACTGGCTCAGCCGGCGGCAGCTGCCGGCGCTCGTCGCCGCCTCCTGACCTGCGTCAGTTTTTCAGCGGGATCGGGGTGCCCCGATCCACCGCCACCGCGGTCAGGCTGTTCTGCGGAGAGCCCTCGATCACCCGGTCGGAATAGGTCAGGTAGATCAGCGTGTTGCGCGCGGTATCGACCATTCGCACCACGCGCAGCCGCTTGAAGATCAGCGAGATGCGTTCGCTGTACATCTCGTCCTCCTGCGGGATCGGTTTCGGGAAACTGATCGGGCCGGTCTGGCGGCAGGCGATCGACGCCTCGGCCTTGTCTTCGGCCAGCCCGAGCCCGCCCGAGATGCCGCCGGTCTTGGCCCGCGAGACATAACAGGTGACGCCGCGTACCGCCGGATCGTCGTAGGCATCGACCACGATCTTGTGGTCGGGTCCGATCAGCTTGAAGACGGTGTCGACCTCGCCGACGCGTTCGGCGGCGGCCGGCCAGGCCAGCGCCAGCGCCGCAGCGCCCAGCGCCAGTCGGGCATGCCGAAACACTGGGCGGGCGGGCAGGGTGGGATTGATCGTTTTCATGTGGACTCCGAGGGGTATGGGCCAGAGTCTACAAAGCACCGCTGTCGGATCGGGTCCCGCCCGTTCATGCCCCGCATTCGCCCGGTGGCAAACTCATGGCGTCGACACGCCGGTCGGGGCCACCAACTCGCGCCCCAGCCGGCCGACCTCCCGAACCAGCAGCTCCAGATCGGCGCGGGTGGTGCGGTGGTTGGTGATGTTGACCCGGATCGCATTGCGGCCGTGCACGATGGTGGTCGACGGTGCGGCAATGCCGTCGAGCTGCAGCCGGATCACGATCTCGTCGTTCAGCGAATCGATCGCAGCCGGCTCCAGATCCGGTGGCGCATAGCGGAAGCAACAGATGTTCAGCGCCACCGGTGCCACCACATCCATGTGTTCTTCGGCCGTGACCAGCTCGGCCAGGTAAGCGGCCTGTTCGCAGTTCCGGGTGATCAGCGCGCCGAGCCGGGCAGTACCGAACTCGGCGATCTGTGCCCACACCTTCAGTGCACGAAAGCCGCGTGACAGCTCGGGGCCGTATTCGACCGGCCAGCGGTTGCCGGCTGCGAGTCCGCGTTCCGAGCCCTTGAGGTATTCGGGCCGCTCCGAGAACGCGCGCCGATGTGTCTGCTCCGAGCGCATCAGCACGAAGCCGGCGTCGTAGTTGACATGCAGCCACTTGTGAAAGTCGAAGGCCAGTGAATCGGCTCGCTCGATGCCGCGCAGTCTCGGGCGCACACGCTCGCTGAGGATGCCGAACGCGCCGAATGCACCGTCGACGTGGAACCACAGCTGTTCGGCCTTCGCGATGTCGGCCAGAGTGTCGAGGTCGTCGATGGCGCCGACATTGACAGCGCCGGCCGTCCCGATGATGGCGAACGGCATCAGGCCGTTGGCACGGTCTTTGTCGATGGCAGCCTGCAACGCGACGGTATCGATCTCGAAGCGGTCGTTGACGGCGATCTTGCGCAAGGCATTGGAACCAAGCCCCAGGATGTCGAAGGCCCGCGCCACACAGGAATGGGTCTGCGCCGAGGTGTAGCCGACCAGCTGGCCTTGCCCGGCTTTCTGAAGACCATGCTTGCGGCTGGCGAAGTCGAAGCAGCGATCCCGTGCAGCCTTCAGCGCGATGATGGTTGCCATCGAGGTGCCGCTGACGATCAGGCCGCTCGAATCGGCGGGGAAATCGAACAGCGCTCGGCACCAGTCGACGACCTGCTTCTCGACATACATCGCGCCGTGATCCCGTCCGCCCAGGTTGGCGTTGATGGCCGCTGCCGCAATTTCGGCGATCAGGTTCGAAGGCGTACCGGAACCGTGCACCCAGCCGAAGAAGCGCGGGTGGGTATTGCCCACGCCGTAGGGCAGCAGCGCCTGCATCAGCGCCTGCGTGGCGTCGGCACCAATGCCGTCTGCCGGCAGCGGTGCACGGAATGCGTCCTTCATCTCGGATGGGAACGCGGTCCAGACGCGGCCATCGCAATTGCCGGCCATCTTGTCGATCGCCGCGTCCAGCATCCGGTGCGCCTGGCCCCGGAACTCGGGCCAGTCGCCCGGGTCGAGGGATGGCTCGGGCATAGGCTCTTTCGCAACGGCGTTCATGTGGCCTCGTGTGTCGTGATGTCGGACGAGTCGCTGGCGATCGTGGCCGCGACCCGGATGATCCGGCCGATCAGCCGGCAGTCGTCCGGTGTCAGCGTGAGCGGGGTCCGCAGGTCGAGCAACTGGCTCAGCACACGGACCGAGCCGGGCATCGGCGCCTGCTCGCTCAGATAGTGCCAGTGACCGAAGTGGCTGGTGAAGGCGGTCGGCACCGGCAGGCCGAACCATTTGACATACAGGCCGCGCAGGCTGCATTCGGACAGGAAGCGCTCGATCTGATCTGGTGTCAGGTCGAGCGAGAACTGGATCGAGCTCGGTACGAAATCCTCGCGCGGATCGCGGGAAGGCACGGATGCCATCCGCACCGTGGCCAGTTCGGCCGACAGATCGGCGTAGATCCGGTTCCAGCGCTCACCGCGCTCAGTCAGCAGCGCCAGCTGTGGCCGCAGCAGCGCAGCCGCCAGATTGGACATGCGCATGCTGAAGTTCGGTGTCACGTAGCGCCAGCGCTCGAATACCTCGGGCGCCGGGCGCAGGATGTGCTGGTCGTACATCATGTAGCAGCCCGACATCAGGATGACCTGCGCCGCGATGTCGTCGTCGTCGGTGACCAGCAACCCGCCTTCGCCCGAGTTGATGTGTTTGTAGGTCTGAGTGCTGTAGCAGCCGATCCGTCCCCAGGTGCCGGTGTGGCGCCCGTCCCACCTGGCGCCCATGGTGTGCGCGCAGTCCTCGACCACGGCGATGTTGTGCCGGTCGCAGATGTCACGCACGGCGGCGAGATCGGTGATGTGCCCCCGCATGTGCGACAGCAGAAACACCTTGGCGCCGCTGTCGACCGCCTTGCGTTCCAGATCGTGCAGATCGGTGGTGTAGTCGGCGGTGGTTTCCACCAGCACCGGCCGCGCCGCGGCATGCGCGATCGCACCCGGCACCGGGGCCAGCGTGAAGCTGCTGGTCAGCACCGGATCGCCGGGTTTGACGCCCAGCGCCTTCAGCGCCAGGAACATCGCCGCGCCGCAGGAACTGACCGCCATGCAGTAACGCGCGCCGACATAGGCCGCGTATTCCTGCTCCAGCAGTGACGGCTCCGGATAGCCGGCGCCTTGCTCACCGTAGCGATGCAGCCGGCCGCTGCGCATCAGCGCCACCGCCTGTTCGATCGCGGCGTCCGGAATCGGCTCGGAATCGCTCAGGTCCTTGCCGAACCACAGCCCGTCGGCGCTGCGTGCCGGCTCGGACGGTCTGACTGATGACGTGGGGGTTGGCATGGTCGTTCAGTGCTGATGGCCTTGCAGCGTGCCGAGATCGAATGCCTCATCCGGAAAATATTTCTTCAGGCGGATATCGCCGGTTCGGGCGTGGCCTTCCATGCCTTCCAGTCGCGAAATGCGGGCCGCCACCTGGCCCACTTCGCGGCTGGCCGAGCGGTTCAGGCGCTGCCAGGTCACCGTCTTGATGAACTTGCCCACACTCAGGCCACCGGAATAACGGGCTGCACCGCGGGTCGGCAGGATGTGGTTCGGGCCGGCACATTTGTCGCCGTAGGCCACGGTGGTTTCTTCGCCGAGGAACAGCGAGCCGTAGTTGGTCAGCCGTTGCAGCCACCAGTCGAGGTCGGCAGCCAGCACCTGCAGGTGTTCGGGTGCGTAGCGATCGCTGATCTCGCAGATTTCCTCGCGGGTCGATGCGAAAACCACCTCGCCGTAATCGCGCCAGGCGACGGTGGCCGACGCGCGTGCCGGCTCGGGCAGCGCGTCGATCACACGCGGCATGATCTCGATCACCTTCAGGCCCAGTTCGCGCGAGGTGGTGTACAGCCACACCGGCGAATCCGGGCCGTGTTCGGCCTGGCCCGCGAGGTCGGCGGCGACGATCTCGACATCGGCATCCGCGTCGGCGATCACCGCCGATTCGGTCGGGCCGGCCACCACATCGATGCCGATGCTGCCGAACAAGGTGCGCTTGGCTTCGGCGACGAAGCGGTTGCCCGGGCCGACGATGATGTCGGCTGAGGTCTTCGTATAGAGCCCGTAGGCCATTGCCGCGATGGCCTGCACGCCGCCCAGCGCCAGCACGGTATCGGCGCCACACAGCTTCATTGCATACAGGATGGCCGGGTTGACGCCGGCTTCCTTGTGGCCAGGCGATGTGGCGACGATGTTGGGTACGCCGGCCACCTTGGCCGTGCACACGCTCATCACGGCCGACGCCGCATGAGCATACCGGCCACCCGGCACGTAGCAACCGGCCGTGTTGGCCGGAATCAGCTTCTGGCCGGCCACCAGGCCGCTCATCAATTCGACTTCGAACTCGGCCAACGAGTCGCGCTGACGTTGGGCGAAGTCGCGCACACGCTGGTGCGCAAAGGCGATGTCGTCGCGCACACCGGCCGGAACCGCCTTGGCGGCGACTGCAAAGTCGGATTCGTCAAGCACGATCTTGCCGCGGTAACCGTCGAAGTCGCGCGCATATCGCTCGACGGCTTCGCGGCCCTCGCGCTTGATCTCGGCCAACATGCGCTGCACCGTCTCGGCGGTGGCGGAATCGATGGTCTCGGTGGGCGGGTTGGCCTTCTTCAGATATTCGGTGGTCATGGTCTGCGGCTCGGTTGTGCTTCGGTGAACGGGTGATGCTGATGCTAGGGATCGGCGAGACACCGCGTTAGATCCATAATCAAGTTTGTTTGGTGCCAGAATGACCAATGCCGAATCGGAGCAGCCGCCGTGCGACCTGCACAACACCCCACTGACATCTGGGCCCGCCTGCTGCCGAGCTTCTCCGGCAGTAGCGCGACCTTGCAAGGCCGCATCAAGGAAATGATGGTACACAGCATCCTCCAAGGGCTGATACCGACCGGTGCCGCGGTGCCGCCAAGCCGATCGCTGGCGCTGGCGCTGGGTGTCTCGCGCAACACGGTGTCACTGGCGCTGCAGATGCTGGTCGACAAGGGGTTTCTGGTATCGCGTGAGCGCAGTGGCCTGTTCGTCAATCCGGACATCCTGCTCGGTCAGGCTGGCAGTGGCCGGACGCCGGACGACCCGATCCAGGCGGTGACCTGGACCGCCCGCTTGAAGGCAACGGTCAGCCGACAGCGCAACATCGCCAAGCCCGCCAACTGGCAGGATTACGCCTACCCATTCATCTACGGGCAGTTCGACGCCAGTCTGATGCCGTTGGCCGAGTGGCGGGCCTGCTCGCAGCAGTCGCTGCTGGCGCCGGCAGTCCGGAAATGGTCCCAGGATCATGTCGACCGCGATCACGATGGCCTGGTCGGCCAGATCCAGCATCGGCTGCTGCCGGCACGCGGCATCATCGCGAAACGATCGGAGATTCTGGTCACCAGCGGTGCCCAGATGGCGTGTTACCTGCTCGCCAACGTCCTGGTCGACCGCAACACCGTGGTTGGCATCGAAGACCCGGGTTATCCCGACGCGCGCAACAACTTCGAATTGCGCAGCGCGCATGTCGTGCCATTGGCGATCGACGACGACGGTCTGCTGCCGTCGCGTCGCCTGAGTCGTTGCGACTATGTCTATGTGACACCCAGCCACCAGTGTCCGACCAGTGTGACGATGCCGCTCGAGCGCCGCCAGACGCTGCTCGCGCTGGCTCGTCGCCATGATGTGGTGCTGTTCGAGGATGACCACGAAAGCGAACTCAATTTCACCGGCCGGCCGCTGCCCGCACTGAAGAGCCTGGACCAGGAAGGCCGCGTCATCTACCTCGGCAGCCTGTCGAAGACCTTGGCACACGGCCTGCGGCTGGGCTACATCGTCGCGCCGGCCGAACTGATCCACGAGCTGCGCGCGATGCGCCGCCTGATGATCCGGCACGTACCGTCCAACGTGGCCCACATCGCCGGCTTGTTCATTGCGCAAGGGCACCACGATGCGTTCATCCGCAAGCTCAATCTGAGCTATCGGGAGCGCCGCAGGTTGCTGCTGGCCGCACTGGCGCGATGATTGCCCGACTGCACGGTGAGCGAAGCCCACGGTGGCTCCGGCGCCTGGGTGCAGGGACCGGCCGGGCTCGATGCGACGGCGCTGGCCGAGGCGTGCCGGGCGCGCGGGGTGCTGATCGAGACCGGAAAGCCCTTCTTCGCGCGCCCAGGGCCGTCGAACCAGCACTTTTTCCGCCTCGGCTACTCGGCGATACCGAGTGCGGCGATCGAGGCCGGCGTGCGTGAGATGGCCGAGGCCCGCGAGGCGATCGATCGCGCCTGAAGGCGCTCCCACAAAATACGCGCCCGCAGCAAATCGGGCCTGAAAGCGTTTCAAAGCCAGGGCAGACGCTTGTCTTCTGTGGGAGCGCCTTCAGGCGCGATGCCCCCGATCGATGGCCGCCCGATGCCCCGACCACAGGCCGCGACATGTCCCGTCTGAAAAGGCTTCAATGCCCCAGTTCAAAGGCCGCGTGATGTATGCCTCGAAGATCGCGCGACGAACCATTCCGGAGGGCCGCGCGGTTTACCTCACCGGGCCGGCAACGCCGGTCGATCCTTGCGATAGGCGTTCTTCACCACAATCTTGCCATCGCGAAAAGTGAAGACATCGACCATGCGCGCCTCGACGCGACTGCCGTCGGCCTTGGTACCCTTGAAAGTCGTCTCCGACACGCCTCGATCGCCGATGACGAAATGCTCACCGTCGGCCCAGGCTGCATCCGGGAAGGTTTGCCACGCCATCTGGAAACCCTGGCGAACCTGGTCACGGCCGATGAAGCTGCGGCCGAGCAGGTCGGGGCCGGCCACGGCATAAAACTCGCAATCGTCGGACATGAAGCCCATCAGGGCGTCGATGTCGTGGCGATTCCAGGCATCGCCGAAGGCCTTCAATGTCTCGATGCTGATGGGGGTATTGGTCATCTGTCTGGTTCCTTGAATCGGGTCTCTCGCCGGGCGCTTCGCCAGGCGCCGTCCGCTGCAGGATGGAGCGTGTTGGCAGGATAAACGCCGGCCCGGCCCGGCCGTAGAACCAGATCCGCGGATTTGCTGGGACCAGCGATCTGATGAAATCCCGCCTGTCGGCCGATCGGGACGATCGCGCGGTCACCGGCTGCATCATGCCCTGTTCGATCGAGGGCCCGCACGTTGCGATGGTGCCGCGCGCAGCGTGGCCACGCGATGGGGCTGGACTCATTGAATATTCCGAACTGGTGCTAACGCCGGCGCACGCGTCGCCGCTAGTCTTCGGTATCGCGAAAATGGGCGACGACCCCACGAGGCCGCCAGCGGTACCGGGGGTCCCGCGCCGGTTCGCATCCCAGAATGAACAACCGCCTGCATCCGGTCCGTGCCGATGCGAGGCCAGCCGGAGATTTTGCATGGACATGTCATCGCCACGCCCCACCATGCTCGATCGATACGATCCGCGCTACGACCCGCTGGTGGCCGCCAACCCGGGCCGCGGCAAGGCCTATGCGCCGACCTATTGGGTTGCCAGCGCCGGCACACCCCCCGATGACGACGGCCCGGTTCATGCGGACTTCGATGCCGACGTGGTGGTCATCGGTTCGGGTTCGACCGGCATGTCGACTGCCCTGTATCTGGCTCAGGAACACGGCATCCAGGCCGTGGTGCTGGAAGCGAACCAGAGTGCCTGGGGCTGCTCGAGCCGCAGTGGCGGCCAGGGGCAGAATGCCAGCGGTCGTCTGAAACGATCGCAATGGATCGCCCGCTGGGGGCTCGATGTCGCGAAAAAGCTCGACACCGAGATCCGCACCGGGTTCGAGAATTTCAGGTCCCTGACCCGAGAGTTCGACTGCGACGCCTTCGATGGCGGGCACCTGTACCTGGCGCACCGGCCGGGTGTGATCGAAAGCTTGCGCAAGGAGGCCGGTGTAATGCGCGAGACCTTCGGTTACGCGACACGCATGCTGACGGCGGAAGACGTTCGACGCGACTACTGCGACGAGCGCGAGAACCACGGCGCCATGCTGGAGGCCGAAGGCATCGGCATCCATCCGCTCAAGTTCACGTTCGGCATGATCCGCAAGGCGCGCGCGCTGGGTGTACGAATTCATCCGGCCAGCCCGGTTCAAGGCTGGACGACGGTCAACGGCATTCACCACCTGCGCACGCCCGGCGGCGTGGTCCGCGCGAAACGGGTTGCGGTATGCACCGGCGGCTATACCGGCCAGCAGCTGACACCGTTGCTGAAGAACCGGCTGCTGCCGATCCTGTCCAATTCGGTCGTCACCCGCGTATTGACCGATTCCGAACTCGAAGCCTGCAACTTCAAGTCGGCGAAGGCGCAGACCTTCATGACCGATACCCGCACGCTGCGCTTCTATTACCGCCTGCTGAAAGACAAGCGCCTGCAGCTGGGCAGTCGCAGCGCAATCACGGGTGCGGATGCGGAAGATCCGGTTCATCTGCAGCTGCTGATCGATGCGATCGCGCGCAAATTTCCGCCGCTCGCCGGGGTGCCGATCGAGCATTCGTGGTGGGGCTGGGTCGATGTCAGCCACGACATGATGCCGCGCATCACCCGACCCGATCCCGCGCAGTCGGTCTGGTATGCGGTCGGTTACGGCGGCAACGGTGTCTCGTTCTCGACCTGGGCCGGCAAGCGGCTGGCCGAACGCGTGGCCGGCAAGGACGCTGGCCGGGCGGTGTTCGATCTGCCGATCTACAACTCGCCCCTGCCGTACCCGAACCTGTTCAACAAGATCGAGTCGGAGGCCTTTGCGCCGTTCCGGCGCCTCGGCCAGCAGTTCCTCTACAAATGGTATGCGTGGAAGGATGCCAACGCCTGATTGATCCGGCGTACCGCCTGGCCTGACGCGGAACGCAGAGAGAAGCGGCAGCGCCTCACAACAGCCGACCCATGCGCTGCGCCGCCGAGTGCATCGCCGGCAGATGGTTCAGCGCCTGTTCGACCGACATCCGGGTGCGCGGTGCATGGGTGGCCAGTGCCGCCCGCACCCGACCGCTGTCATCACGGACCGGCACCGCAATGGCGACCAGTCCGACGATGAACTCCTCGCGGTCGAGCGAGTGGCCGGCGGCTGCGATCCGTTCGCATTCGGCCTGCAGCAGCGTCACGTCGGTCAGCGAATTCTCGGTCAGCCGTTCGAGCTTCATGGATGCGAGCAGCAGGTCGCGCCGCTCGGTGGCCATCGTGGCGAGAAACAACTTGCCGCTGGCCGTGCAATGGATCGGCACGTGCACCCCGACATCCAGCGTCAGGCGCCAGGGCCAGGGCGCCTCGACCCGATCCAGGTACAACACCTCGGCGCCGTCCAGCGTCGTGTAGTTGCAGGTTTCGCCGACCTCCGCCACCAAATCGGCGATCACCGCATGGCGCAGGCCACTGACGGTGCCATGGTTCAGGGTATCGAATGCCAGCTTGCGCAGAGCGGGTCCCACCATGTATTCGCGCTCGTTCTCGGTGCGCGCCACAAATCCGGAATCGAGC
>JANNNE010000156.1:0-24154 GCA_031398385.1 Ideonella sp. | reverse complement strand
GCGCACACCGCCACCGTGGATGGGCCGTGGCCGGCGGGTGGCCGTAGGCCGTAGGTAACGGAGGAGACGCACGCCGCCAGGCGGGCGGGGGGGTACACGAAGGCATCCGGCCACCCGTCGGCCTCAGCCACGCTCGCTACGTCGATATCTCGACGCGTCGAGAATCACCCGATGACGGATCACCGATAAATGATGGCTCGATTGCACGTGCAAGTGGGAGGTTCCTCGATTGCTGGATCCTCATCGCTTGAATCCCCACCTCCGGATGCGAAGCCAGGCCGGAGGGCCAAAGCGTCAGAGACGACCACTCAAAAATCCATGTCCAGCTCTTCGATATCGTCCGGCTCGAGCTTCGCGGCGGCGATCCATTGCTGCATTTCGGGCATCGCCATGATGGTGTTGCAGTAGGCCACGCAGGGCGGTGGCAAGGGCACGTCGTAGGTCAGAAAACGCGTGGCGACCGGTGCGTACATCGCGTCGGCCATCCCCGGCTGGTCGCCATACAGGAATGGCCCGCCGTGGTGGGCCAGGCACTCGGTCCAGATCTCGATGATGCGGTCGATGTCGGGCTGGGCACCGGCCCAGACCTTGAAGCCGGGGTGGTGCGCCTTCAGGTTCATCGGCAGCGCCGAGCGCAGATTGGCGAAACCCGAATTCATCTCGCAGGCCGGGGCCGGACATTACGGCGTCTTCAGCTGCAAACGGTGGCAAGGGCAGATCTGCCCGCTGGTCAGGCAGGTGATCCTGGTTTCGCAATAGGGGCGTCACTCGGCGGGTCTCGATTCGCACCGCTCGACAGGCCCGAACCGTCCCCGCGCGCAGGCGCGCCGGAGGCCGGTGCCCCTTCAGGACACTAGCCATCGGATTCGCCGAGTGTTAAGTTCGGCGCTTCCGAAACATTCGGATACGCTAACCACAACGACATCCGGAGAACCTCTGATGAACCAGACCCGCCTGAATCAGCTGATCGCGATCGGCGCTGCGATGCTGCTGGCTGCCTGTGCGGCACCGCCCACCCGGCCGCCCTCGACTGCGGCGCCAGCGCCCAGCCCGGCGCCCCGGCCGGTGCCCGCGCCTGCCCGTCCCGCCCCGGCCACCGTTGCGACGGCACCGTCGTCGACGATCGGTCTGCTGGAAACCATCCTCAAGCGGGTTGCCGGCGACAAGAACGTCAGCATCACGAAAACGCCGACCGGCGCGCTGCTGCTGCGGGCCACCGGCGACACCGCATTCGCCTCCGGAAGTTCGTCGCTGACCCCATCCTTCACCGATTTCCTGAAGCAGCTGTCCAACGGCTTGCAGACTTACGGCAACCTGTCGATGAAGGTGACCGGCCACACCGACAATACCGGCGACGCGGCGTTGAACGACAAATTGTCCGAAGCCCGCGCCGCGTCGACCATCAATTTCCTGGTCGGTCAGGGCGTTCCAGCCACCCGGCTGCTCGGCGAAGGCAAGGGTCAGAGCGACCCGATCGCCAGCAACGAGACCGCTGATGGTCGAGCCTCTAATCGGCGTGTCGACATGTTGATCATCGAACTGCCGAAGTGATCATCGGCTGACCGGCTGGCGACCCTGGCCGGTTACGGCATTTTCTCCGGCCCGTCTACACGGGCCCGCCTGAACTCGATGCGCTGATGCCGCGCTTCGCGACCCGGCAGCAAGTCCAGCCGCAGCGAAGACCTTCCCCGGGATGGCTGCCCGCATGCGCGAACGTGGCGTCAATCAGGGGATGCACTAGGGAAAGTGTGCGTGGATATTGCGCGACACGCATCCTTTGTGCCGTGAGGTCCCCGGCACAATTGCCTGTTGATGAAGCACCGGAGACCTCGAATGAAAAAAATCATTGCACTGACCGCCCTCAGCGCCGCCGCACCGCTCGTGATGGCCCAGAGTAGCGTGCAGGTATACGGCATCCTCGATGCCGGCTACGCCCATGTCTCGGGCCTGCGCGGTGGCAGCCAGAATCAACTCGTCAGCGGCATCATGGATGGCTCGCGTCTGGGCTTCCGCGGCAACGAGGACATCGGTGGCGGCTACCGGGCCCTGTTCACGATGGAACACCGCCTTGAACTCGACACCGGCGCCAACAGCAACCGACCCCAGTCGGGCTCCCAATTGCCGGATCGCCTCACGAATGCCGCTCTGCTTGGCCTGGTTCCGGCCTTGCAGCCGGCCGTGAGCGGCGTTGCGGCCAACATAGGCAGCACGCTCGGCGTCAACCTGGACGGACGCTTCTGGGATCGGCAGATCTATGTCGGTCTGGTGACGCCATTCGGTGGTTTCCTGGCGGGGCGGCAATATACGCCGGGCTATGAGGTGGCGGCGGCTTTCGACACCACTGAAACCCAGTCCGCGTTGTCGGGAGGCCAAGTGGGCTCGTTTCCTCCGACGGTCGATATCCGCCTGAGCAACACCGTCGCCTATCGCATTGTCCAGGGCCCGATCTCCGCGGCGGTGATGTACGGGCTCGGTGAAGGCAGCACTACCACCGGCCGCTTCATCGGCGTCAACGGCATCTATCGCACACCGGCGTTTGCTGCCGGTCTGGCCTACAACACGCGCGAGAACGAATTCGGCCAGAAATCATTGACCACCACCATCGCCGGCGTGTCGGTCGGCATCGGACCCGGCACCGCGGTCGCGCAGGCCATGCAGATCAAGGACGACAACCCGACCGGCCTGTCGTCGATCGTCGCCGCGTTGACCCCGTTGACCGGTGCGGCGACCGCGCGTGTCGTCCAGGGTGCGATCGTCAACGCCGTTCGGCAGGATTCAAGGCTGTATCACGTCGGCTATCGCCTGCCGATGGGTCTGCACAAGCTCTATGTGACCTACAGCTACCTTGACGATCGCCGCGGCACCAACTCCGACACCGCGTCGTTCGGCGCCGCCTTCACCTACGGATTCTCGAAGCGCACCGACATGAACTTCGTGGTGGCGCGTTTCAACAACAAGAATCTGGCCCAGGCCGCACCTGGTCAGGCCGGCATGCTGGGCGGCGTGACAGCCAGCGCCGGCACCGATTCGACCAGCATCAGCATCGGACTTCGTCACCGTTTCTGAGCATCCGCCAAGCTGCCGTGTAGCGGCAGGACGGATCGGGCGCTATAACAGGGCCTTTGCCGCGTCGGCAAAGGCTCTTTTCATTTGCTGTCCTGAACGGCCGGAGACCTGTCATGACCAATCACGTCTACAAGATTCTGGAGCTCGTCGGATCGTCGCCGGACGGTACCGACGAGGCCATTCAACAAGCCCTGTCGACCGCGGCCAAGACAGTGCGCAACATCGACTGGTTCGAAGTCGTCGAGACCCGCGGACACGTGAAAGACGGCAAGGTCGCCCACTACCAGGTCACGCTGAAAGTCGGCTTCCGACTCGACAGCTGAAGCACCACCGGCCCGTTTCGATTCATTCGTCGGTCGGCCTGGCGGCACCTGCCGACAGGCTGCGACGACGGTATTCGCCAGGTTGCAACCCGTTCCAGCGCTTGAACGCGCGGTGGAACGCACTGACGTCACGGTAGCCGAGGTGTGCCGCGATGTCGTCGACGCTGAGTGCGCTGTTTCCCAGGCGGTCGATGGCCAGGTCGTTGCGCAAACCGTCCTTGACGCCCTGGTAGCTCGTGCCCTCGTCGGCCAGCCGACGTCGCAGGGTGGTGGCAGCCTGGCCGAATTCGGCTGCAACGGCCTCGAAAATCGGTGATCGTCCGGCGTCGAGCTGCAACCGCAGATAGCGGCGCAGCCGGGCCGTCCAGCTGTCCTCGTTGCGGTATTTCAGGATCACGGACCGCGGCGCGGACGCCAGAAACTGCCGAAGGCTGGCGGCATTCTGGACCAGCGGCGCGTCCAGCGTGGCCGCATCGAAGCGCATGGCGGTGAATGCGGCGCCGAAGCTGGCATGCTCGGAAAACATCAGCGCATATTCCCGCGCATGGGGTGGCCGGGGATGGGCGAACGCCACGCGCTGCAAGACCAGGCGTCGCCCGATCAGCCAGCACATCACGCCATGGATCAGGATCAGGAAGGTCTCGTCGGCGAACAGGCGGGCCGCGTCATCGCTGATCCGGTTGACCACGACGATGTCTACGCTGCGGCGATCCGGGCTCAGCCGCAGCTCGCCATGGATGTCGTCGAGCAGCACCGCGAGTCCGCGAAGAAATCGGCGCAGTGCGTGGTCGAGCTTGTCGCAGGGCAGCACGGCCTGGCACAGCAGCGCGAAACTGCCGACCTTCATCGAACGCCGGTCCAGACCGAAAAACTCGTCGTCCAGCTCCCGCGCGATCACCAGCCACAGCGCCGAATAGCGGTGCGCGGAAACGCGCGCATGCGGGACAGAAAGCAGTTCCGGGGATATGCCCGCGGCGCCCAACATGCGCTGCTGGACCGAGGGCGCCATCCGGGCCAGTGCGGCATGCACAAAATGGCTCGATACCGAATCTTTCTCGCTGGCCATGGACATCGGCTGATCACCCTCCGCGACCGCATTATCGAGGTGGGTGGCAAAAGCGGCCACGTCGTTGGCCGATGAAGGCATGGCGGACGGCGCGATAGCTGACTACAGTGCGGTACCAGGAGACTTCACCATGACCGATCTGTCCGCCGAGTACCAGGCATTGGCCCAATACAAGCCCGACAACAAGGTGCGTTTCGTCACCGCCGCGAGCCTGTTCGACGGCCACGACGCCGCGATCAACATCATGCGACGCATCCTGCAGGGCATGGGTACCGAGGTGATCCACCTCGGCCACAACCGCTCGGTCGACGAAGTCGTCACCGCCGCCCTGCAGGAAGACGTTCAGGGCATCGCGATCAGTTCGTACCAGGGCGGCCATGTCGAATATTTCAAGTACATGGTCGACCTGCTGAAGCAGCGCGGAGGTTCGCACATCCGCGTCTTCGGGGGTGGTGGCGGTGTCATCGTTCCGAGCGAGATCGCCGAGCTGCAGGCCTACGGCGTGGCGCGCATCTACAGCCCGGAGGATGGCCAGAAGATGGGACTGGCGGGCATGATCGGCGAGATGGTCATGATGTCCGATCGCGACCTGTCAGGCTACGCACCGACCACGCTCGACGCCATCCGGTCGAGCGAAGAGCCGGCCCGGCGAGCGCTGGCGCAGTTCATCACCGCGCTCGAGACCGGACAGGTCGAGCCGGCGTTGAAGGCAGCACTGATCGAGCAGGCTGCAGCAGTGAAGACTCCGGTGCTCGGCATCACCGGAACCGGCGGCGCCGGCAAGAGTTCGCTGACCGACGAGCTGATCCGACGCCTCCGCCTGGACCAGAACGATGCCCTGCAGATTGCGGTGATCAGCATCGACCCGTCGCGCCGCAAGAGCGGCGGCGCGCTGCTCGGCGACCGGATCCGGATGAATGCGATCGCGCCGTGGCGCGACGGGCCACGGGTCTTCATGCGAAGCCTGGCGACTCGCGACTTCGGCAGCGAGATCAGTCAGGCGTTGCCCGACGTGCTGGCCGCCGTGAAGGTCGCGGGCTTCGACATCGTGATCGTCGAGACTTCCGGAATCGGTCAGGGCGACGCCGCGATCGTGCCGTTGGTCGACGTGCCGATGTACGTGATGACGCCGGAGTTCGGTGCCGCCAGTCAGCTCGAGAAGATCGACATGCTCGACTTCGCCGAGTTCGTCGCCATCACCAAGTTCGACCGCAAGGGTGCCGCCGACGCTTTGCGCGATGTCGCCAAGCAGGTGCAGCGCAACCGGGAAGCATTCGGACAATCGCCCGATCAGATGCCGGTATTCGGCACCATGGCCAGCCGCTTCAACGATGACGGCGTCACGGCCTTGTACCAGGCCCTGCTGCCCAGGCTGGCCGAACTCGGGTTGAAGCTCGGCGAAAGCCGGCTGCCGCAGGCGGCCACGCGCCACAGCACCCACCAGGTGCCGATCGTTCCCGGCGCACGGGTACGTTATCTGGCCGAGATCGCCGACACCGTTCGCGGCTACAAGCGCCGCGCCATCGAGCAATCGCGGCTGGTGCGAGAAATCCAGCAGCTGCGGGCGGCTGCGGCGATGCTGACCGAAGGCAAGCCCGACAAGCCGCGCGCCGCCGAGGCCAGCATCAATCTGGCCGAGCAGCGCGAGACGCGTCTGGATCCGGCGGCAAAGAAGCTGCTGTCGATGTGGCCGCAGATGCAGAAGGCCTATGCCGGCGAGGAATATGTCGTGAAAATTCGCGACAAGGAAATCCGCACCTCGCTGGTCCACACCACCTTGTCGGGCAACAAGATCCGCAAGGTGGCCCTGCCCCGGTACGAAGACCACGGCGAAATCGTCAAGTGGCTGATGCTCGACAACGTGCCGGGCTCGTTCCCGTATACCGCCGGCACTTTCGCGTTCAAGCGCGAGGGCGAGGATCCGACCCGCATGTTCGCTGGCGAAGGCGATGCCTTCCGCACCAACAAGCGCTTCAAGCTGCTGAGCTCAGGCATGCCGGCCAAGCGGCTGTCGACCGCGTTCGACTCGGTCACGCTGTACGGCAACGACCCGGATAGACGACCCGACATCTACGGCAAGGTCGGCAACTCGGGCGTCAGCATCGCCACGCTCGACGACATGAAAGTCTTGTACGGCGGCTTCGAACTGACCGATCCGGCCACCAGCGTCAGCATGACGATCAACGGCCCGGCGCCGACCATTCTCGCGATGTTCATGAACACCGCGATCGACCAGAGCCTGCACAAGTTCAAGACAGACAACGACCGCGAGCCGACCGACACCGAGGCCGCGAAGATCCGCGCCTGGACACTGGCCAATGTGCGCGGCACCGTGCAGGCCGATATCCTGAAGGAAGACCAGGGCCAGAACACCTGCATCTTCAGCACCGAGTTCAGCCTGAAGGTGATGGGCGACATTGCGCAGTATTTCGTCCACAACGATGTGCGCAATTTCTATTCGGTCAGCATATCCGGTTATCACATCGCCGAAGCCGGCGCCAACCCGATCAGCCAGCTCGCATTCACGCTGAGCAACGGCTTCACCTTCGTCGAGGCGTATCTGGCGCGCGGCATGCACATCGACGATTTCGCGCCGAACCTGAGCTTCTTCTTCAGCAACGGCATGGATCCGGAGTACACGGTGCTGGGCCGCGTGGCGCGGCGCATCTGGGCGGTCGCCATGAAGGAGCGCTACGGTGCCAACGAACGCAGCCAGAAACTCAAATATCACGTTCAGACCAGCGGCCGCTCACTGCATGCGCAGGAGATCCAGTTCAACGACATCCGCACCACGCTGCAGGCGCTGATCGCGATCTACGACAACTGCAACAGCCTGCACACCAACGCCTTCGACGAAGCCATCACGACGCCGACCGAAGACAGCGTGCGCCGCGCGATGGCAATCCAGCTGATCATCAACCGCGAGTGGGGTCTCGCCAAAAACGAGAACCCCAGCCAGGGCTCGTTCATCATCGACGAACTGACCGAACTGGTCGAGGAGATGGTGCTGCAGGAGTTCGAGAAAATCGCCGAGCGCGGCGGCGTGCTGGGTGCGATGGAAACCGGCTATCAGCGCGGCAAGATCCAGGAAGAGAGCATGCACTACGAGATGCTCAAGCACACCGGCGAATATCCGATCGTCGGTGTCAACACCTTCCGCAACCCGCATGGCGATCCGGTGCCCGATGCACTCGAACTCGCGCGCTCGACCGACGAGGAAAAGCAGTCTCAGCTCAAGCGCCTCGACGATTTCCACACCCGCCACGCCAAGGCTTCACCCGCGATGCTCGCACGGCTGCAGCAGGCAGTGATCGAGAACGAGAACGTGTTCGCGGTACTGATGGAGGCGGTGCGGGTCTGCTCGCTCGGCCAGATCACGCACGCCTTGTTCGAGGTGGGCGGGCAGTATCGGCGCAGCATGTAGGGCCGTCGACGACGGCAAGCGATACCGTCACCCCGCATCACCAGACGCATCCGCATCGTTGAACTTCGGCGCGCGCTTGTCGAACCCGGCGCGCACCGCCTCCATCTGGTTCGGACGCCCGAGCAGGCCTTGCTGCTCCGTCGATTCGGCCAACAGGACATCGGCCGCAGACTCGTGCGCCAGCTGATCACTGCCACCAGCAGCGCCACCGGCAAGTTCCATCATGCTGGTCATGTCGAGCCCGGAACAGAACGCGCGTCCCTCGCCGGACAAGACCACGGCTCGGAGGGTCGGCATCCGCGCCAGTTGCGCGGTGACCGCCAGCAGTGCCTGAAACATGGCCGGATCGAGCGCATTCATCTTGTCTGGCCGGTTCAGGCGAACGTCGGCGACACCGTTTTCGAATGTCAGGCTGATTCGTTCGCTCATGGCGGCTTCCGGTCGATGACGATGGACCATGTTAGCCGCGCGCCACCGCACCGATCAGTGCGCAGGAAAAAACCTACCACCTGCCGGGAACAAAACCGATAGGCGCCCCGGTGCGGGCTGCGAGACCATCGATCCATCGCCTGCACGGGCCTCATTGATGGATCAAGACATGAGCAATTCAAGCATTCGGGGGGGCACCTCGGCGCCGCAGCAGCCGGCCGGTAGCGATGTCGATCGGCTCGGACCGAGCGACCGGTCCGACTCCGGCAGCGACATCCAAGGCGAACAGCCGATGGCCACCGAGCCCGACAATCCTGCCGAATGGGGCGCGATTCCGGCCCATGCCGACAGCAGCTCCGATACCTGGGGCACCGGTGAGCGTTCCAGCGCAGCCGGTCAGAAGCAGCGCGACGGCGGCGACATCATGCCGGATCGAATCGTCGGCGGTATCGGTGCAGGTCCGGACCGCGAGGCCGAAGATGTGCAGGCGGCCGTTGACAGCTTGGCAGACGATGATCAGGAGGACATCCAGGCAGACCATAACGCCGGGCGGCGCGACGAACGCGATCAGGTCGAGACGACCCCCGACAGCCGGCCGCAACGCGCTGGTCGACTACGCTGATGCCACGCATCCGTGAGCGGGTCAGCGCCGCCCAACTGCGCTCGGCGCTGCGCAACACCTTTGGCCTCAAATCGCTGCGTCCCGGTCAGCATCGCGTGATCGAACGCGTGCTGGCCGGCCTGCCGACGCTAGCCCTGATGCCCACCGGTGCCGGCAAGTCCCTCTGCTACCAGCTGCCGGCAGTGCTTTCGACGCGCCGTACCGTCGTCGTGTCGCCGCTGATCGCGCTGATGAAGGATCAGTGCGACGGACTGGTCGAGCTCGGAATCGCCGCGGTCCAGACGCACAGCGGCCTGAACGTCGCGCAGCGTGACGAGGCTGAGCAGGCGATCGCTGACGGCAGCGCGCAAATCGTATTCACGACACCCGAGCAACTGGCGCGGGATGAGTTCGTCACCGCGTTGACCTCGCGCGAGGTCGGCCTGCTCGTCATCGATGAAGCGCACTGCATCTCGCAATGGGGCTTCGATTTCCGACCTGCCTTCCTGTGCATCGGCGCGGCAATCCCGGCGCTCGGTCGGCCCAACGTGCTGGCGTTGACCGCCACCGCGACCCAGCAGGTGATCGACGACATCTCGCAGCTGCTGGCGATTCCGCGCGCGGGGCTGATCGGCACCGACCTGTTTCGAGAGAACCTGCACTACCGGGCCGAACACTTTTCGCGGATCCAGGACAAGTTGCCGCGGCTGGTCGACCTGGTGGGCACGAGCGCGGGATCGGGCATCGTCTATGTCGCGACGGTCAAGGCGGCCGAAGAGGTGCATGCCGCGCTGATTGCCGATCGCCAGAGCGCGGCTCTTTATCACGGTCGTCTCGGCGCAGCGCGGCGGCGCCAGAGTCAGGACGATTTCATGGCGGATCGGGTGCGGGTGATGGTGGCGACCAACGCCTTCGGCCTGGGCATCGACAAACCCGATATCCGGTTTGTGGTCCACTTCCAGATGCCGGGCGGGCTCGACGCCTACTACCAGGAATCCGGCCGTGCTGGACGCGATGGCGAACCCGCGGTATGCACCCTGATGTCGGTCGACGCCGACCGCTCGGTTCAGCAGTTCTTCCTGGTCGGTCGCTACCCTGATCAGGCCGACTTCCGTTTCGTCGTCCAGGCCCTCGCAGGGCCAGCCCCCTCCGATGCTGGCTGGACACTCGATGCCTTGCGCGAGCACAGCCAGAAGCCGCAACGCAAGCTGGCGGTGGCGCTGAACGTGCTGCGCAACGAAGGAGCGGTTGCTGCCGATTTGCGCGGCGCCTGGCATGTGCGCCAGGTTTCGCTAGATGGCGGCCTGATCGAGACACTCGTCGAGCGCTGCCGGAAAAAGGCTGAACGCGACCAGGCGATGCTCGAACGCATGGTGGCATACGCCCAAGGCGGGCACTGCCGCTGGCGTCAATTGCTCGATCACCTCGAAGACGATGGCCCGGTGATCGAACGCTGCGGCACCTGCGACAACTGTCTGAGGCTGGCCGAGCACGAGGTCCTGATGGCGCAAACCGGCGATGCCGACCGGCGATCCAGGTCTGCCGAAACGATTGTCGTGGCGCCCGAGCTTCGCTTCACGGTCGGCCAGCGCGTGAAGACGCGCCGTCACGGCGCCGCGGAAGTGGTGGCGGCCGATGCGCTCAGCATCACGGTGCTGCTGCACAACGGAGAAATGCGTTCGTTCCAGCCGGATTTTCTGAGTCCGATCCCGGGCCGCCAGCGGAATACCGGCGGAACATTGCTGGCAGGCTGAACCTTCCCGCGACCTGCCCGCGTTCAGATCGCGCCCGATTCCCGCAGGCGCGCGATTCGATCGCCGGAAATCCCCCATTCGGCGAGCACGGTGTCGCAGTCGGCCTGACTGCCTCCGGCCGCGGCAGTGGGCATCGCAGCCGGCGTGCGGCTGAAGCGCGGCGCCGGTGCCGGCTGGGTCACCCCGTCGACGCTGACGAAGCTGGCGCGCGCCTGGTTGTGCGGATGGGCCGGTGCCTCGTCCCAGTCGAGTACCGGCGCAACGCAGGCGTCGCTGCCGTCGAAGATCGCACACCAATCGTCACGCGAACGGCTGACAAACACCTCGGTCAGACGCTGCCGCATCCGCGGCCAGCGACTGGCATCGTTCTGTTGCGCGAAATCCGGATCGCCTGCCAGCCCGCAGCGTTCCAGCAGCTGCGCATAGAACTGCGGCTCGAGCGGACCGATCGCCAGATAGCGGCCGTCGGCGCAGGCATAGGTGCCGTAGAAAGGCGCACCGCCGTCGAGCAGGTTGGCACCGCGCTGGTTGGTCCAGCTGCCCGCCGCCTTCATGCCATACATCATCGCCGCCAGCAGCGCCGCGCCATCGGTCATCGCCGCATCGACCACCTGACCGCGGCCCGACTGCTTCGCCTCGTGCACGGCACACATCACGCCGAAGGCCAGCATCATCGCGCCGCCGCCGAAATCACCGACCAGATTCAATGGCGGAGGCGGCGGCCGATCAGCAGGGCCGAGCGCGTGCAGCGCGCCGGTCAGCGCGATGTAGTTGATGTCGTGGCCGGCCGTCTTCGCCAACGGTCCGTGCTGGCCCCAGCCGGTCATCCGCCCATACACCAGCCGCGGATTGCGCTGCAGGCAGGGCTCCGGCCCGAGGCCGAGTCGCTCCATCACGCCGGGCCGAAAACCCTCGATCAGGATATCGGCACCCGCAATCATATCGAGAACGGTCTCGACCGCCAGCGGCTGGCGCAGATCGACCGCCAGCGCCGGGCGGCCGCGCGCGGTGATGTCGAATTTGCCGGCGACGATCGCCGGGGCACCCGTCGAGGGCCGCTCGATGCGGATCACCTGTGCACCCATGTCGGCCAGCATCATCGTGCAGAAAGGCGCCGGGCCCAGCCCCGCCATCTCGACCACCTTCAAGCCGGCCAGCGGACCTGGCATGGGTTCTCCCGGTCGTTGAATGCGCTCACAAGCACTCGACGATGGTGACGTTGGCCATGCCGCCGCCTTCGCACATCGTCTGCAGCCCGTAGCGCAGCTTGCGCTGATGCAAGGCACTGACCAGGGTCGTCATCAAGCGGGTTCCGGATGCGCCGAGCGGGTGACCGAGCGCAATCGCACCGCCGTTGACATTCAGCCGTGCCGGATCGGCGCCGGTTGCCTGCAGCCAGGCCAGCGGCACCGAGGCGAAGGCTTCGTTGACCTCGAACAGATCGATGTCGTGGATGCCAAGCCCACATTTTTTCAACGCCGCCCGGGTGGCCGGCAATGGCGCCTCGAGCATCACCACCGGGTCGTGTCCGATCACGCTCAGGTGGTGGACGCGCGCCAGCGGATCGACGCCCAGCGTCGTCAGCCCGCGCTGATTGACCACCATGACGCCGGACGCCCCATCGCAGATCTGGCTGGCATTGGCCGCGCTGATGGTGCCGCCTTCGTCGAGCAGCCTGACCGCGCCGATGCTGGCCAGCGAGGCCTCGAACCGGATGCCTTCGTCGATCGTGGCCGACTCGCCGGTGGTGGCGCCATCCGCCTTTCGCACCGGTAGGGCTACCAGTTCGGCGTCGAAGCATCCGGCACGGGTTGCAGCAATTGCACGTTGATGGCTTTGCAGCGCATAGGCATCAAGCTGCTCGCGGCGCAGTCCGTATTTCTTCGAGATCATCTCGGCGCCGACGAACTGGCTGAATTCGATGTCCGGATAACGCGCCTGCAGTCGCGGGCTCATGTAGTAGCCCAGATCATGCTGGCGCGGCAGCGACGACGGCATGTTCATCGGCACCCGCGACATGCTTTCGACACCAGCGGCGATCACGATGTCCATCGTGCCCGACATCACGGCCTGGGCGGCGAAATGCAGCGCCTGCTGCGACGAGCCGCACTGCCGGTCGATCGACGTGGCCGGAACCGATTCGGGCAGAGTTGACGCCAGCACTGCGTTGCGGGCGATGTTGCTCGACTGCTCGCCCGCCTGCCCCACGCAGCCCATGATGACATCGTCGACCGCGGCCGGATCAGCCCCGCTGCGCTCGACCAGCGCGCCGAGGATCTGCGCAGCAAGATCAACCGGATGCCAGCCCGACAACTGTCCACCGCGCCGACCACCGGCCGTGCGGGCGACCGCAACGATTAAGGCTTCTGCCATGTCTTTCCTGCCGTTCAGGGTTTGAGGATTCGGGGCACCGGATTGGGCCGCAAACGAAACGCATCCTGCATGCCCGATCCGAGCAGCGGTCGCAGATACAACCGAAACGCGTCGGTGACATCGGTACCCGATTCGGTGATGAATTCATCTTCCATGGTGCGCGTCTTGCCCGCCACCGCCTCGAGCGGCAGCAATTCGTAGTCGACCGAGTAGTAGCCGTTGCGCTTGATCGCCACCGAACCGCTGCGGTCGCCCCACAGCGCATATTGCACCGCCTTTTCGCCGACCTCGCGTGCCTCGCGTTGATCGACATCGCTGACGCACCCGACAAAGCTGCGCTGCAGATAGCCGAAGGTATCGCCCCGCACCCGCTTGATGCCAAGCTTGCTCTTGATCTCCTCACACAGCAGGTCGGCCAGTGCGCCGGTGCCGCTCAACTGCACGTTGCCGTGGGCATCGCGTTCCGGGTTCCTGGCCAGCTTGACCAGGATGGCCTCGCCGCTGGCATCGTGGATGCCCTCGCTGACGGCGATCACACAGCGGCCATGCCGCTCGTAGATGGTCTTCACGTCGGCCAGAAAGCGCTCGGTGTCGAAACTGCGTTCGGGCAGGTAGATCAGGTGCGGGCCATCGTCGGCAAACTTCTTGCCAAGCGCGGCCGCAGCGGTCAGGAAGCCGGCATGGCGGCCCATCACGACGCCCACGTAGACGCCCGGCAAGGCCGCATTGTCGAGGTTGGCGCCGGCAAACGCCTGCGCAACGAAGCGGGCCGCGCTCGGAAAACCCGGCGTGTGATCGTTGTGCACCAGGTCGTTGTCGATGGTTTTCGGAATGTGCACGCAGCGCAGCGGGTAGCCGGCCTTCTGCGCTTCTTCGGCAACGATGCGAACCGTGTCTGACGAGTCGTTGCCGCCGATGTTGAAGAAGTGCTCGATCTGGTGTGCCTTCAGCACCTTGAACATCTCCTGGCAATAGGCGAGATCGGGCTTGTCACGCGTCGACCCCAGGGCCGACGACGGCGTGTTGGCCACCTGCTCCAGGTTGTGGCTGGTCTCCTGGGTCAGATCGACGAAATCCTCGTTGACGATGCCGCGCACGCCATGTTGCGCACCATAGACGCGGGTCACCTCGCGGAAGCGCCGCGCCTCGAGCACCACGCCGACCAGCGACTGGTTGATGACCGCAGTCGGCCCGCCTCCCTGGGCAACCAGAATCTTTCCTGACGACATCACGCACCTCCGATGCAGACGATCAACAAGCCGCATGGTAGCGGCTACCGTGACAGGGTCGCGATGTGTCGTTGCAGCGTCAATCGACCGGCACCGCGGTCACTTTTGTGCGACCCGCTCAAAGATCCTGGGCATAACGTCGCTCCATCTCCTGCTGGGATTCTTCGGCGATGTCCAGTCCGGTCTGTTCGCGCAGCATCTGACCCATCGTCGGCAACATCGAGCGCTCGATCCGGACCTCGGGCGACCACAACTTCGAACGCATCAATGCCTTCGCGCAGTGCAGAAAGGCCGCCTGCACGCCAACCCGGATCACCAGTTTCGGGGCGCGCCGGTCGGTGGTGCAGGCTGCGATGTCGGGCTCGCTGGTCGTCAACAAGGCCGTGCCGTTGACCCGCAGCGTCTCGTTGATGCCGGGAATCATGAACAGCAGCCCGATCTGCCCGGTGGCAACAATGTTCTCCAGCGAGTCGAGCCGATTGTTGCCCGGTGCATCGGGAATGAGCAGGTCACCAGCCGCATCCACCTTGACGAAGCCGGGTTCGCCGCCACGCGGCGAGGCATCGAGCAGCTGCGCTTCATTTCCGGTCGACATCACCACGAACGGTGACAGCTCGACGAAACGTCGGCAGTGGACGTCGAGCGAGCGCAACTCCTTGCCAACGGCACGGCCCTGTGGCTGCGGATAGAGCTGGCGCAGGGCGGCAATGGAGGCGATATTCATGACGCCGCAGTTTATTCGTATCCACTGGTGGCGGTGCCAACCCGGGTGCCGATGGCTACGACTGCAACAACTCGGCGCTCAGACGGTTGTGGCGCTCGATCAGCCGTGGCAGATCCAGGCGCGTCAATTCGCCATCCCGGATCAGCGCCCTCCCCTGGACGACATTCAGCGATACCCGTGGCACCTGACAAAACAGCAGGCCGGCCACCGGATCCTGCGCGCCGGCCAGTCCGATCTGTTGAAGCGAAACACCGATCAGATCGGCGGCCATGCCCGGCGCCAGCGCGCCGATATCGTCCCGGTTCAGCACCCGTGCGCCACCCAGCGTCGCCATTTCCAGCACCTCACGCGCGCTGAGCGGCTTACCCTGGCCGCCGACCCGTTGCAGCAGCATCGCCTGGCGGGCTTCACCCAGCAGGTGGCCGCTGTCGTTCGACGCCGAACCATCGACCCCGACCGCGACCGGCACGCCCGCTGCGAGCATCGCGCGGATCGGCGCGATGCCCGAGCCCAGGCGCATGTTCGAGCACGGACAATGCGCAACGCCGGTGCCGGTCCGCCCGAACGCAGCGATGCCGGCGGGATCGAGCTGCACGCAGTGGGCGCACCAGACGTCGGGCCCCAGCCAGCCGAGCTGCTCGGCATATTCGGCCGGCGTGCAGTTGAACTTCTCACGCGTGTAGGCGATGTCGTTCGCGTTTTCGGCCAGATGGGTATGCAGCCCGACCCGGTGGGCCGCGCCATAACTGCGCGCCAGTCGGGCCGATTCACGCATCAGGTCCTGGCTGACCGAGAACGGCGAGCACGGGGCAACGGCGATGCGCTGCATGGCAAAGCGGCCCGGGTTGTGCCAGCGCTCGATCAGACGCTGCGTATCCTTGAGGATCGCCGATTCGTCCTCGACCAGGGAATCGGGCGGCAGTCCGCCCAGCGACTGCCCGACGCTCATCGAGCCGCGCGCCGCATGAAACCGCATGCCGACCTCGCGAGTCGCCTCGATGCTGTCGTCGAGCCGGCAGCCATTCGGAAAAATATAGAGGTGGTCACTGGTCGTTGTGCAGCCCGACAACAGCAGTTCGGCCATCGCCGTCTGCGTCGAAACCGCCAGCATCTCCGGTGTCAGACGGGCCCAGATCGGATACAGCACGCGCAGCCAGTCGAACAGTGAACAGTCCTGCGCGGCCGCCACGGCTCGGGTCAGCGACTGAACCATGTGGTGGTGGGTGTTGACCAGACCCGGCAGCACGATCTGGCCGCTGGCATCGATTACCTCGTCGGCCGTTTGCGGCAGGTCGACGCTGCAGCCCACCGCCTCGATCACGCCGTCGCGCGCAAAGAGCGCGCCGTCAGCGATCTCGCGACGCTGGGCGTCCATCGTGACCAGTACGCTGGCGTGGCGAATCAGCAGGGTCGGCATGGCGGAGCTCTCTCGGTCGATCAGCGTGAATCGGTTGCTGGCAAAGATTCCATCGATGCATGCATCATGCCTACACTGGCGTCATGATCGACCTGGAATCGATGCAATCCACCACCGAGCCAAGCCCGCGATCGAGCAACCGCGTGCATCAGCTGCGCCAGATCCTGTTGTGGCCGTTGCGCCTGATGCCGGTGACCGGGCTGGCGCGGCAGCGGCCCTGGCAGATCCTGCGCGACCGCGGCCAGGACTCGCCATGGCGCGAAGTCGTCGACGAATATACAGGCGACCGGGAAGGCTTCCACGAACGCCACTACAACGAATTCGTCACCTTCCTGCCCTATGTGCAGCAGTTTCTCTATGGCGAGGGCCGATCGGCCGCAGGCCCGCAGCCGGGCGACCCGGGGCCGCCGATGCGGGTTTTCAGGCGCAACGATGTGGCCCGCCTGCGTGCCGTCACACGCGCCGGCGATCCGGCCATCACGCTGGACATCGTCCACGTCGACCTGTATTTTTTCTTCGATGTCGATGTGGTGATGCTGAACGTGGAGGTGTCGGCCGGTGCACTCGAGCTGCAGCAGGCACAGGAGCTGATGTACCGCTTCGGACGTGCCTATCCGGCCGGCTGGGATGATCAAGGCCGCGCCCTGCACTGCCTGCACAGTGTCGAATGGCTGGGCCTCGATGGCAGCGTGCTGGCGGCGTCGGACGCGCAGGAGCGCGACATCTTTCTCAGCCATGTGGCGGCGCACCGGGCGCCGCGCATCGCCAATCATTGGGATTACCTGCTGCAACCGCTGGTCAGCGACCTGAGTGCGGAGCCCGGGCTGCTGCGCTACCGGCAGATCGAGTATTACCGGATGCCGATGATGGCCTACCTGGCCCTCGACAATCCGCGCGCCCTGACGCGCAGCGATTTCATCCGACTGGGCCTGGTCACCGGTGCCGGCGGTCCGGTTGCCGATGCCACCGCGCCAGCGCAGTCCGGGCTGCCGTTTGCCGAGCAGCACCTGGCCGATTTCGAACAGCGTTATTGCTACGACCGCTTCTGGGCCGAAGGTGGCGCGGCGCCGAATACCCGCTACCTGTGCAGCGGTCATTCGATTGTGGTTGTCGGCGACGCCAAGAGCAGCTTCTACGCCTGCCGCGACCGCGGCGTGCTGGCGCAGTTTCGGCACCAGCATTTCCTGCTGTTCCTGATCGCGCACCTGCAGAAGGCCTCGCTGCTGATGTTTTCCGATCGGCTGGTCGAGGCGCTGAAATCACTGGACATCGGCGATGCCTCGAGCGTGCGCCAGTTCAAACGGGCGATCCGGCGCAGTTTCGAAGGCTTTTTGCGCTTCACGCACCGCTACTGGTTCCACGAGATTTCGGAACAGGTGCAGGTGCGCGCGCTGTTCCAGCTGTGCTCGCAACATCTGGGGCTGGATCCGCTTTACGCCGAGGTCAAGGAACGCATGGCCGACATGAACACCTACCTGGATGCCGACAGCCTGCGTCGTCAAGCCAATACCGTCGTGCGCCTGACGGTGGTGACCATCCTCGGGCTGGTCGGCACGGTGACCACCGGATTCCTCGGCATGAACCTGCTGGCCGAGGCCGACGCGCCGGCCGGCCGCAAGCTGGCCTGGTTCGGCGTGGTGTTCATCGCCACCATCGTGCTGACCTTCTATACGATCGTCAAATCGAAACGGCTGTCGGATTTTCTCGATGTGGTATCCGACGAACGCTTGTCGGTTTGGGCAAAATTGAAGGCGCTGGCGCTGGTCTGGAAGGCCGATTGAGATCGGCCGGCCGGAGCCCGGGATGCGCCTGGGTCCACTCAGCGCGAAGCGATCCACTGCGCCGGAATCAGCCCGATCACCACGCTGATGGTCACGAACGAGATGACCGTTGTGGCCAGCAGCGCAGCGGCGGCGAAGCTGTCGTGTCCGTAGCGCTGCGCCAGCACCGGGTAGATGCTGAGCATCGGAACTGCAGCGAACAGCAACGCGGCCGCCCGCATCTGCGGATCGGCCAGCGGCAACAGCATCAGGAACAACAACACGCACAGCGGATGCAGGATCAGCTTGCCGATCGCCACCACCGCCAGATCGGCACGGATGCCGCCCAACTTCAATCCGACCAGTGATCCGCCGATGACGTACAACGCGGTTGGGGGCGCCGCCGCCGCTGCCAGCCCGACCGCCCGATCCAGAATCGGATGCAGCGGGATGCCGGCCGCCGAAACCAGCAGCCCGGCACCGATCGCCAGGATCATCGGGTTGCGGGCCAGCCCCGCACCAATGGTGCGCAATACCGGGAACGCCCCCTGGCCGGCGCCGGCCGACGCGAGCACCAGAACCAGCGGCAGGATCAGCAGATTCTCGACCAGCGTGCACAGCGCCAGTGCCACACCCGCCGCGGGGCCGATCAGTTGCAAAGCCAACGGGTAGCCGATGAACATGCTGTTCGAGCCGGTCGCACCGAGCGCCTGGATCGCCGCCAGCGACATCGAAGCGCCTCGAATGCGCCGGGCGAACATCATCACGCTGCCCAGCGTCAACAAGGAACCGGCCGCGTACACCACCAGAAAGTCGACATCAACCACCTCCGAAAATGACTGCCTCGTGATGGCCCGGAACAACAGCGCCGGCACGCAGAACTGCACCACGAAGCGGCCGAGCACGCGGATATCCGGTGCCGACATCCAGCCCAGGCGAACCGCCGCATAACCGACCGCCATCAACAGGTAGACCGGCGCAGTCAGGCCGAGAACGTTCAACATCCTGGCCGCCCAGACCAGACCGGCCGCGCCGGCGAAATCTTCACCTCGGCTGCGGCGGCATCCGCCATCGGGCCGCCTCGTACGCCGAGTCGTAAGGGCCACCATCCACAGCCGGCTCGCGGTTGACCAGCGATCGACCGAACATCGGATGCCGCATGCTGCGCACCTCGTGCTCGATGGTCGCCAGCACTTGGCCGCTGTCCAGGTCGATCACGTCCTGGAAGCGATATTGGCTCTGGTCGCTTTCCTCGGTGATCAGCCCGCGTTCCAGCAGCCGCCGGTGAACCCCTGAAAAATCGGCCACCGTGACCTGCACATGGTGTCCGTCATAAGCCGGCAAGGCCGTGGCGACCTCGCGAAAGCGAAGACTGTCGCCGAGGCCGATCGGAACCTGCGCAAAGGGCCCGGCTGCGTCGGCGTCGACGCTGGCCGGATTGGCCAGGACCTCGCGGTAGAAACGGGCAATCGCCGCTGCTGACCCAGCTGGCACATTGACTTCCAGCCGCGGCATGCCGAGCCGCATCCGGCCGAACCGAGCCGGATCGGGCGCGTGGACGCGGATCCGGTTGCCCCACGGACAGACGACCTCGACCCGATCGCCGGCAAACTGGAAATCGAACCGGGAACTGGCCAACAGCGGGCGCACCCGTTCGAGCCGCGCCAGCAGCGCGCTCAGATCGGGCATCACCAGGTGGACAACCCCTCGCAACACCTGGGCCGGACCGGTCGGCAGATGGAACTGGCTGGTGCCGACGTTGATCCAGGCGTTGTCGATGCCGGTGCGCAGATACGGGTCGCGCGTCAGGCCGAGGCCCATCACGTAGAAGACGATGGCCCGCTGCTGGTCGGGCACGCGGACATTGAGGTGTCCGAACTCGACGAGATTGCCGATGTCTTCGGTGCGACGATCGAAGCGAATGCTGGTCATGGCCCGAATGCTACCGCCGTGCAAAAAAGATGCTGCCCGCCATCGCGTCCATCCGCCCGCGAAGTGGCCTGAACCTGCGCGGCGGTTGCCTGGACAGGGGTTTTCGCCGATGCCCGGCCAGCAATTCGCAGACTGCGGACGCTTTCGGCAGGCGCATACTTGCCGGGTTGATCGACGCAAGTTACCGTTGCATTCGGCAATGCCGACGATCGATGTGGACATGGACCTGCCGGTATCGGCACCAGCAGCGTCTGAAATTTCATTCATGAAAAAGGGAGACGGAGATGAGCGACAAGCAACGCGTGGTATTGGTTACCGGTGGCATGGGCGGCCTGGGTGAAACGATCGCGACCAAGATGGCCGACGACGGCTACAAGGTGGCGGTGACGTATTCGCCGAGCAACAAGACGCATGCCGATTGGGTCAAGCAGATGAAGGAAAACGGCTACGAGATGCTCGCCGTTGCCTGTGACGTGGCCGACTACGACTCGTGTGCCAAGGCGGTGGCCGAGGTCGAGCAGAAAGCTGGCCCGATCGACGTGCTGGTCAACAACGCCGGCATCACACGCGACACCACCTTCAAGAAGATGGACAAGGTCAACTGGGACGCGGTGCTGCGAACCAACCTCGACAGCCTGTTCAACATGACCAAGCAGGTGGCCGATGGCATGGTCGAGCGCGGCTGGGGCCGGATCATCAACGTCTCGTCGGTCAATGGCTCCAAGGGCGCGTTCGGACAGACCAACTATTCGGCGGCAAAGGCCGGCGTGCACGGTTTCACCAAGGCGCTGGCGCTCGAGGTGGCGCGCAAGAATGTCACCGTCAATACGATCTCGCCGGGCTATATCGGCACCAAGATGGTGACTGCGATCCCGAAGGAAATCCTCGACACCAAGATCATTCCGCAGATCCCGCTCGGCCGCCTTGGCAAGCCGGAAGAAGTGGCCGGGCTGATCATCTACCTGGCATCCGAGGAAGCGGCATTCGTCACCGGTGCCAACATCGCGATCAACGGCGGTCAACACATGCAATGAGAGGCACATCATGATGAAGCACGGCATCGATCAGGACGCCCTGATCAACCAGTTCGCCCAGGCCACTGAAAAGCAGGGCGAGGTTCTGCGCAAGGCAGTGACGGATGCGACGTTGAAGGCACTTCAGGGCCGCGAATTGACCCTGGCCAACATCAAGCAGGTGCTCGGCACCGTGACCAAGGCAGCCTCGACCGGTGCCGCCAGCAACCCCTTGGCATCGACCGACATCGAAGGCCTGCTGGACAAGGCGGTGTCCGGGATGGACGACGCGCTCGAGAAAGCGGTCGAGGCCAATCGACTGGCGTTGCAGCAGATGGTCGATCAGGGGGTCAGCGTCCGCGAAACCCAGGTCAAAAAGGCCCTGTCCGACATCGAGAAGATGGAAGACAGCCTGTTCGCAGCGGTGCGCAAGGCGTCGACCGGCGCCGATGCCTCGATGCAGCAGGCCTGGGCCGGCGTGCTCAACGCAACCCAAGGCAAAGGCACGGGCACCGGCGCTCAGGCGACCGCCACGGTGGCGCAGTTCATGGATACCGCCCAGCAGAACCTGCGGGCCGGCCGCGCCCTCGGCCTGAAGGCCACGCAGGCCATGTTCGACGGCTACGCGATGATGGCCAGCGGCGTGTTGATCGGCATGTCGGACGCGCTGAAAAAGGCCGAATCCAAGCCGGCGTCAGCGGCCAGGAAGAAGTAGCGGCGCGGTGGAGGGCGAGCGCCTGCACGCTCCCGCGTCGGTCTGACCCTCAGTCAGACCCGCCGCGGCGTGCCGCCGCCAGCCGATCGAGCCGGCCTTCGAACTCGTGGTAGCCGATGCGGTCGTACAACTCGTCACGCGTCTGCATGGTGTGCAAGACGCCGCTTTGTGTGCCGTCCCGTCGGATCGCTTCGTAGACGGCTTCGGCCGCCTTGTTCATGGCCCGAAAGGCCGACAGCGGATACAACACCATCGCCACGCCGACGCTGCGCAACTGGTCGACCGTGAACAGCGGCGTCTGGCCGAATTCGGTAATGTTGGCCAGCACCGGCACCTGGCAGGTATCGACGAAGCGGCGATAGGTTTCCAGATCGTAGGCGGCTTCCGGAAAGATCGCATCGGCCCCCGCTTCCACACAGGCCAGTGCACGCTCCAGCGCGGCTTCGACGCCTTGCGTCGCAATCGCATCGGTGCGCGCGATCAGGAAGAAATCGAGGTTGGTACGGGCATCGGCCGCGGCCCGAACCCGGTCGACCATCTCGTCGGTGGCCACAACCGCCTTGCCGGGCCGGTGGCCGCATCGTTTCGCGCCGGCCTGGTCTTCGATGTGGCAGGCGGACGCACCGGCCTTGATCAGGCTGCGCACCGTGCGCGCGATGTTGAACGCGCTGGGACCGAAGCCGGTATCGATGTCGACCAGCAGCGGCAGGTCACAGACATCGGTGATGCGCCGCACATCCACCAGAACATCATCCAGCGTATTGATTCCCAGATCCGGCAGACCCAGCGATCCGGCCGCGACCCCGCCTCTCGACAAGTAGATCGCCCGATAACCAGCCCGTCTGGCCAGCAAGGCATGGTTGGCATTGATGGCGCCGATCACCTGTAACGGTGCCTCGACGGCCAGCGCCTGGCGAAAGCTGCCCGCTGCGGGCTCAGACATCACGGACATGGACAAATCCTTCGAACAAGCGTCGGGTGGTACGGAAAAAAGAGCCGTGCAACGCGCGCCAGACGTCCTGCTCACGCTCGACCGCGGCATCGACGACCAGCACGCCCGACGGCATCGCCAGACGCAACGCCCGGGCACCTGCAGCTCGACTGGCGCGCTGCACGACGCTGCCATCGATCAAGGCCGCAACCGCCGTGCACAGCGAGCCGGTCAGCGGCAGCGCCCGATGCGGCTGCCCATTGGACATCATGCGGACCACCAGATCGGCGGCATCCTCTGGGATCGATGCGCCCGACAGGGTGGTCGAGTGCTGCGGCGGCGCGACGATCCCGATCAGCGGAATGAAAGGCCGCTCATGCGCCTCCTCGACCGTTGTTGCCAGGCCCATCGCGACCGCAGCACTGGCACGGATCGCTTCGAGCCGTCGCAACAGATCCGGATGTGCCGCCAGTTGATCCGGCATCTCGACGCCACTCAAGCCCAGATCGGCGGCGGCGACGAACACACAGGCATTGGCCGCATCGACCATCGACACCTCGATCGCCGGGCCGCCTGCAACGTCGAGTCGATCGCAGACCTTGCCGCTGGGCAGCAGGCGGCCGGTCGATGCGCCGCCCGGATCCAGAAAGTCCAGCCGCACCGGCGCGCCGGATCCGGACACGCCTGGAATCGCCAGCTCGCCGTCACTCGCACAGACGCCACCGGCCACACGAAAGTTGGCATGGATCAGCTTCGCGGTGTTGGTGTTGTGGATGCGAACCACCACGTCATCATCACGCGCCACCGCGACCAGACCTTCATCCACTGCAAATGGCCCGATCGCCGACGACATGTTGCCGCAATTGCCTGCGTAATCGACCAGCGCCTGGTTGATCTGCACCTGCGCAAAGGTGTAGTCGACATCGGCATCTTCGCGCGACGGCGGCCCGACCACGCAAACCTTCGACAGCGACGAGACGCCCCCACCCATGCCATCCAGCTGCCGTCCCAGCGGATCCGGGCTGCCCATCGCGGACAGGAAAATCGCGTCCCAGTCACGCCGATCGGATGGCAGATCGGACGCATGGAAAATCAGCCCCTTGCTGGTCCCGCCGCGTGCGAATACAGCCCTCAGCTTGCGTGTCATTTTGAATCTGGTTGGGTCGTGCCGTTGCCGGGGCAGGATACCTGAAGCGGTGCGCCGGATTCTGTTTCAAGTTGACTCGTTCCTTGGCTTCAGCGGACGCGGCGGGTGGGCTGCCCTGTTCTGCTCATATCCATGCCAGATTCTGGTTGAGGAGGACGCTTCAGGTTGACGTGTGCATGGGCATCAGCGAGCGCGGCGGGGGGGGGGGGCCCGGTAGGGTGCAAGTACCCCCCCCCCGCCCCGGGGGGGG
>JANNNE010000162.1:0-2771 GCA_031398385.1 Ideonella sp. | reverse complement strand
GGGCCGAAGACATGGCAATGCGCATCGACTGCGCCGGCTGGCAACTTGAAGGCCGGTTTGGACGGATGGGCATACCAGTCGAGCCAGCCGGGTGTCTTGGTGAAGGTTTCCATGGGGTGGCTCAAGTGGTTGATTCAGGTTTGTCGCGGGACAAAATTCGATCCGCTTCGATGCGCCAATCAGTACTGCGTGCGAATGCCGGGTCGCCGCGTGCGCCGAAGGTGCCGCTGTCAGCGAGGTCGGCCATCCAGGCCTGGCGCTGCGCAGTGCCCGCCGCCGACCAGGGCTCGAGGCCGGCTTCGCGCACCGTCTCGGCCACTTCGCGAACCTCTTCGCTGCGGCGCCGGCCGTGTTCGATCACACGCTGGAAGAAATAGGCGCCTTGCGCCTCCCAGTCGATTCCGGGGAAGGTTTCGTGCAGCGAGGCGATCACGGCATCCTCGACGCCATAGGCCCGCGCGGTGGTGAAACTCTCGATGATCATGGCCTCCAGCCCCTTGATCATCACGCTGCGGCACATCTTGGTGGCCGACGCCACGCCGAGCCGATCACTCGCCACCTGCGTGTCGAAACCGAGTTGCCGGAGATGCGGTTCCAGTTCGGCCGCGTGTGCGCCGCCGAGCAGCAACGGCACCTTGATCCGGTACGGCGGTATCGACGTCATCACGGCGGCTTCGACATAGCGCCCGCCGCCATCATCGATGAGGGCGGCCGCGCGCTGCTTGGCACCGGGCGAGGCCGAGTTGAAATCGAGCAGCCAGCGGCCGGGTCGAATGCTCGATGCGCAATCGCGGGCGACGTCGACCGCCTGACTTGCGGTCACCGCGCTGATGATGAGGTCGCACTGCGCAGCCAGTTCGGCGTGTGATCCGCTCAATTCGACCCGATTTTCGGCAGCATGCCGGCGCATCGGCACGCCGCGCTCGTCGGCCAGCTGGATGTCGAAGGCGACGACGGCGATGTTTTGCTGCCGAAGGTCTTCGGCCAGGATCCGCCCGACCTCGCCGTAACCGACCAGGCCGATCGTCCAATGTCGCGATTGCGTGTTCATCAAATCAATCAGTCGATGTATTTGAGGCCGGCCTTCTCGAGCGGCTCGCGCATGTTGTACATGTCCAGCCCAAGTGTCCCGGCTGCAAACTTGGCGCGTTTTTCGCCTTCGAAGGATTCGCGCTTCTCGGCGGCATCGGCCACCTGTTGCGCCATCGAAGCGGGCACGACCACCACACCATCGGTATCGGCCACCACCACGTCGCCCGGGTTGACCGCGACACCCGCGCACACCACCGGGATGTTGACCGAGCCCAGCGTCGCCTTGATCGTGCCCTTGGCATGGATCGCGCGGCTGAACACCGGGAAGCCCATCTGATGCAGTTCATCGACATCGCGACAGCCGCCGTCGATGACCAGGCCCCTGGCGCCTCTGCCCTTGAACGAGGTCGCCAGCAGGTCGCCGAAGAAGCCGTCGTTGTTGTCGGTGGTGCAGGCGGCCACCACCACATCGCCGGGCTGGATCTGTTCGGCCGCGACATGCATCATCCAGTTGTCACCCGGCTGAAGCAACACGGTGATCGCCGGACCACACATCTTCGCGCCGGCATAGATCGGCCGCATATAGGGCCGCATCAGCCCCATGCGCCCGAGTGCCTCGTGCACCGTCGCGACACCGAAGCGGGAAAGCTTTTCGACCGCGGCCGAATCGGCACGGACGATGTTGCGTTTGACCACACCCAGCGTGCTGGCCAGATTCTGGTTGCTCATGTTCATATCCCCTTGGCGTTGAGTGCGGCATCCAGGCGCGGGAAGACGCGCCGCGCATTGCCTTCGTAGATCTTGTGGCGGTCGTCGCCGACCACGATGGTCGAGGCCTCGATGTAGCGCCTGGTGTCGTCGTAGTAGTGGCCGGTTTCCGGGTCGATGCCGCGCACCGCGCCGATCATCTCGCTGGCGAACAGGATGTTGTCGACCGGGATCACTTTGGTCAGCAGATCGATGCCGGGCTGGTGATACACGCAGGTGTCGAAGAAGATGTTGTGCAGCAGGTGATCCTTCAGCAGCGGCTTCTTCAGTTCCTGCGCCAGGCCGCGAAAACGCCCCCAGTGGTAGGGCACCGCACCGCCGCCGTGCGGAATGATGAAACGCAGCGTCGGGAAATCGGTGAACAGGTCGCTGGTCAGGCACTGCATGAAGGCGGTGGTGTCGGCGTTCAGATAATGCGCGCCGGTGGTGTGGAAGCAGGCGTTGCAGCTGGTCGACACGTGAACCATCGCCGGGATGTCGAGCTCGACCATCGTTTCGTAGATCGGGTACCAGTGACGGTCCGACAGCGGCGGGCTGGTCCAGTGCCCGCCCGACGGATCAGGGTTCAGGTTGATGCCGACGTTCCCGTATTCCTTCACGCACTTTTCCAGCTCGGGAAGGCAGGTGGCCGGATCGACCCCGGGCGACTGCGGCAACATCGCGGCCGGGATGAAGCGATCGGGGAACAGCTGGCTGACCCGGAAGCAGAGTTCGTTGCAGATCGCCGCCCAGGTCGACGACACCTCGAAATCGCCGATGTGATGCGCCATGAAGCTGGCGCGCGGGCTGAAGATCGTCAAGTCAGAGCCGCGCTCGTTCATCAAGCGCAGCTGGTTGGCCTCGATCGACTCGCGCAATTCGTCGTCGCTGATCTTCAGATCGGCCACTTTCGGTTTCGAGGAGGGGTCGTTGATCCCGGCGATCTGCTGGTTGCGCCAGGTCTCCAGCGCCTTCGGGGCGGTCGTGTAGTG
>JANNNE010000309.1:0-1704 GCA_031398385.1 Ideonella sp. | reverse complement strand
GTCTTGTCGGGTTGGCGTCGGAAGCTGGAGGCGGTGCCAGATCATGGTCGGTGAAGAACTACTCGACGACACGCAGCTCTTCGAAACCGACCGACGCAGCAGGCTTGCCGCGAGCTGCAACACGCAGAACCTGATGGTCTTCGTGGACGACGCCGATACGCATTGCGCCACTGCTCGCGCCGCCGATGCGTGGCGAGCCACTTGTCCATCTGCGCGAGCGCGCCGAGCAACATCGGACTGTCACTGCTGTAGTAGCCGTAGCGGAAGTCCTCGACCACCATCACCTGGTTGTCGGCATCGCCATTGGCCTTGCGCAGCCGCTCGCGCATCGAGAACGAGTGGTAGCGCAGGTGGATGTCGCCGGTCGCCGAGTCGTCCGCGTACGCTCGGTAGTCGATGATCGGAATGTCGCGCAGGCCGCCGCCGGCGTTGGTCAGCCGGCCGGTCTGGTAGGCCTGCTTGGCCGCCTCGGTATCGGCCACCGTGCGCGCGGCGACGAGTTCGCGTCGACGTCGTAGCCGCCGACCGCTGCGTTCAGGTTCAGGAACTGGTCGACGCTGATCGTGGCGGCATTCAGCGCATTCAACCCGTACTGCACGCCGACGTTGTCGATCGGCCGCCGTGCGTAACCGGTCACCGGATCGCGACCAAGCACGTTGACCATGTGGTCGTAGACGTCGCAGCGCGAGCCGCCACGGTTGGTCACCGCGTTGCAGCGCTGTGCGACCGGCAGTACGGCCGGGCAAAAGAAGTCAGGCGCGATTCGCATCGCGCCGTCGTAAACGGTGCCGGTATACACGGTGCCGCTCGCCATTGCCAACTTCAGGTGTGCTGCCGCCTGCGCGACGCTTGCGCGCCTGTGCGAGCTACCGGCATAGCCAGCCGCTCGGCCACGATGCGCAGGGTGGCGCGGTTCCAGGCCAGGCCCAGGTGGCTACCCGGGACTTCGATGTCTTCCACGTCGGGGCCTGCGCCGTGCTCATGGGTGCAGGTTTGCCACGCCACCACGCCGTCGCCGCGGCTGTAGATCGACGTCGTGGGCACAGGGGGAGGTGCTGCCAGGCGCTTGCCGAGCGGCCCGTCAAACTTTGCCGGCTGGCGGCTCAGCAGTTCATACAGCCAGCCAACGCGGCTGTGGTCGGCACGGGCATTGAACGGTGTGCCGAGCGTGATCACCCGGCGGACCTGGCCATGCAGGCGCTTGGCCACTTCACGGGCGTAGATCCCGCCCAGACTCCAGCCCAGCAAGGTGGCAGGTCGTGCTTGCGGGTCGCTGCCTATCAAACGTGCCACGTCGTCGGAAAGCAAGTCCAGCCATCCATCTACGTCCCCTTCCGGCCCACGGTTCAAGCCCCGTCCCCAGTCCAGCGCCACATAGCCCTGGCGCCGACACTGGCGGCGCAGAGGGCCGAAGGCAGTCGCGTCCGCCGCGAGTCCAGGAAAGAGGATGACGGTGTGGCCGTCTCCTGCTGGCAAGGGCTTGGCAGGCGTTAGCCAATGGGTGACGTATTCGGCCAATGCGCGGACCGGTTCGGTGCCGGTGAGCTTGAGCGCGGGGCGCTGGATGGAAAGGGTTTCGTTCATGAGGATTGCGTTTGAAAAACGACGCGATCAATGTAGCCACCAGCGCAAGCCGAAAGGCTCAGTCCCAGCCCCTTCGTGTTGTCGGACAGGGACTACTGCCGTCGCTCCCGAACGGTGACG
>JANNNE010000301.1:0-13596 GCA_031398385.1 Ideonella sp. | reverse complement strand
CAGCGGCGACATTCGCGCCACCATGAAGATGCCGGCAGTGACCATCGTCGCGGCATGGATCAGCGCCGAGATCGGGGTCGGGCCTTCCATCGAGTCGGGCAGCCACACATGCAGCGGAAACTGCGCGCTCTTGCCCATCGCACCGATGAACAGGCAGATGCAGATCACGGTGATCAGCATCCAGGCTTCGCCGCCGAACGGATTGGCGAAATTGAGTGTCGCCAGCTCGTTCGACTTTCCGAATACCTCGCCGTAGTTCAGGCTGCCGGTGAACGCGACGATCAGTCCGATGCCGAGGATGAATCCGAAGTCGCCGACCCGGTTGACCAGGAACGCCTTCATGTTGGCGAAGATCGCCGTCGGTTTGGTGTACCAAAAACCGATCAGCAGGTAGCTCACCAGCCCGACCGCTTCCCAGCCGAAAAACAGCTGCAGCAGGTTGTTGCTCATCACCAGCATCAACATGCTGAATGTGAACAGCGAGATATAACTGAAGAAGCGCTGGTAGCCCGGATCTTCTTCCATGTAGCCGATGGTGTAGATGTGAACCATCAGCGACACGAAGGTGACGACGACCATCATCATCGCCGACAGGCCGTCGATCAGGAAGCCGATTTCCATCGTCAGGCCGCCGACCGACATCCACTCGTAGACGGTGGCGTTGAAGCGGGCGCCGTCGAGTGCAACTGACTTCAGCGTCATCGCCGAAATGACGAAGGCGATCAACACGCCAAGAATCGTGACGATGTGCGAGCCTCGGCGGCCGACCACCTTGCCGGCCAGTCCGGCGATCAATGCGCCGGCCAGCGGTGCCAGCGGCACCGCCAGCAGCATGTTTTGGGAGAGTTCAGTAGCCATGGCTTTTTCAGTCAGCCCTTCAGGCTGTCCATCTCATCCACGTTGATCGTCGATCGGTTGCGGAACAGCACGACCAGGATGGCCAGGCCGATCGCCGATTCGGCCGCCGCGACCGTCAGGATGAAGAACACGAATACCTGGCCTGCCATGTCGCCCAGGTAGTGCGAGAACGCAACGAAATTGAGGTTGACCGCGAGCAGCATCAACTCGATCGCCATCAGCAGCACGATCAGGTTCTTGCGGTTCAGAAAGATGCCGATGACCGACAGCGCGAACAGCATCGCACCGAGCGACAGGTAGTGCCCGAGCGTGATCATGGCTTTTCTCCGGCATCCGGCTGCGCTTCAACAGTCGGCGCCATCCTGACCAGCCGCATCCGGTCAGCCTTGCGCGCCTTCAACTGCTCGGATACATCGATGGCACGCGAATCCTTGCGTTTGCGCAAAGTCAGCGAGATGGCTGCGACGATCGCCACCAGCAACAGCACCGCAGCGATCTGCAGCGGATACAGATAACGCGTATAGACCTCGATGCCCAGCATCTTGGTGTTGCCGGCCTGGATCTCGGCCGCCCCTTCGACCGGCGCTTCCGACAGGCGGAAGCCACCCAGCAGCACCGCCGCCATCTCCAGCGCGATCACCACGCCGACCAGGGCTGCAACCGGGAAGTGTTTCCAGAAACCCTCATGCAAGGTCTTGGCATCGATATCGAGCATCATCACGACAAACAGGAACAACACCATCACGGCGCCGACATAGACGAGTACCAGCGCGATGGCGAGAAACTCGGCGTGCAACAGGATCCAGACACAGGATGCCGAAAAGAAAGCCAGCACCAGGTAGAGCGCGGCATAGACGGGTGTGCGTGCGGTGATGACGCGAAAGCCGGCGAACAGCAGCACGGCAGAGAATGCGTAGAAAAGCGCGGAAGTCGTGGTCATGGTGGTCCTGGCGCTGGGCAGGGCAACGACGCAGCAGGTTCAGACTTGAACCCCGCTGCGCAGAAGCTCAGCGGTAGCGGGCGTCGGCCTCCTTGTTGGCTGCAATCTCGCTTTCGTAGCGGTCGCCGACGGCCAGCAGCATGTCCTTGGTGAAATACAGGTCGCCGCGCTTTTCGCCGTGATATTCGAAGATGTGGGTTTCGACGATCGAATCGACCGGACAGCTTTCCTCGCAGAAGCCGCAGAAGATGCATTTGGTCAGGTCGATGTCGTAGCGCGTGGTGCGCCGCGAGCCGTCGTCGCGAACCTCGCTTTCGATGGTGATCGCCAACGCCGGACAGACCGCCTCGCACAGCTTGCAGGCGATGCAGCGCTCCTCGCCGTTTTCATAACGGCGCAGCGCGTGCAGGCCGCGAAAGCGCGGACTCGCCGGGGTCTTCTCTTCGGGAAACTGCACCGTGATGGTCGGCGACAGGAAATGCCGCCCGGTCAGGGCCAGGCCCTTGAACAGCTCGGTGAGCATGAAGCTCGAGAACAGGTCTTTGATGGCGCTCATGGGATCAGATTGCTCGTCAATTCCAGATGTTCCAGGGCGACTGGATCCACAGGCCGACGACAACCAGCCAGACCAGGGTCACCGGAATGAAGATCTTCCAGCCCAGACGCATGATCTGGTCGTAGCGGAAGCGTGGGAAGGTGGCGCGGATCCACAGGAACATCGTCACCACGACAAAGGTTTTGAGGCCGAGCCAGATCCAGCCGGGAATCCAGTTGAAGATGACGCTGTCGATCGGGGGCAGCCAGCCGCCGAGGAACAGCGTGACGGCCAGGATCGAGACCAGCAGCATGTTCGCGTATTCGGCCAGGAAGAACATCGCGAACGACATGCCCGAATACTCGACCATGTGGCCGGCGACGATCTCGGATTCGCCTTCGACAACGTCGAACGGATGCCGGTTGGTTTCGGCCAGGCCGGAAATGAAATAGACGACGAAGATCGGCAGCAACGGCAGCCAGTTCCATGACAGGAAATTCAGGCCCAGCGCCGCAAACCGGCCCTTGTCCTGGCCGAGCACGATCTCGGTCATGTTGAGGGTCCCGCTGACCATCAGCACGACCACCAGCGCAAATCCCATCGCGATCTCGTAGCTGACCATTTGGGCGGACGCCCGCATCGCGCCGAGGAACGCGTATTTGGAGTTCGATGCCCAGCCGGCGATGATCACGCCATAGACTTCGAGCGAGGTGATCGCCATCAGGAACAGCAGCCCGGCATTGATGTTGGCCAGCGCGATTTCCGGCCCGAACGGAATCACCACCCAGGCCACCAGCGCCGGCATGATGGTCATCACCGGACCGAGTAGAAACAGCGGTCGGTTGGCCGCCGTCGGCAGAATGATCTCCTTGAACATCAGCTTGACGGCATCGGCGATCGGTGTCAGCAAACCCCACGGGCCGACCCGGTTCGGGCCCGGACGAATCTGGGTCCAGCCGATCGCCTTGCGTTCCCATAAGGTCAGGTAGGCCACACAGCCCATCAACGGCAGCAACAGCGTGACGATCTTGATCAGTGTCCAGGCCACCGGCCAGGCACCACCCATCCAGGATTGGCCCACCGAATTGATTTGATCGATCATCGCGGCCTCAGACTTTCCCGACACTCAGCGCGCCGAAGGCAGAACCGAGCGCAGCGGTGGCAGCCAGACCGGACGGAATCCGCACGGCGCGTGGTGCAAGACGGGCATCGACCGCGACCGGCAATTCGAGCGAGACTTCGGCACCGCGGCTGAAGCGGATCAGGTCGCCGGCCGCCGCACCGAGCTCGCCTGCCAGCTCGGGCGAGATGCTGGCCAACACCGGCTGCCCGTCGGCGGTTAGCTGCAGGCTTTCGGCACGCCGCACGAGCATGTCGGTGGCATAGATCGGTAGATCGGCGATGCGCTCGACCGCCGAGTCGTCGACCGGCGCCAGCTCGATGCTGGAAACCTCGCTCGACGAGTGATTGTCCAGACGCCCGGCGATCGATCCGCCGTCGCCGAGCGCTTCGACGCGCACATCGTCCGGCGTTTCGAAATCAAAACCGGACAATCCGAGCATGTTGCCGAGCACCCGCAACGCTTTCCAGGCCGGACGTGAATCGCCAAGCGCCTTGACGACGCCACGGAACGACTGCAGACGACCTTCAGCGCTGACAAAACTGCCGGCAGTTTCGCTGAACGGCGCGATTGGCAGCAAGACATCGGCCACATCCAGCGCTGCCGATTTGAACGGTGTGAATGCGACCACTAGTTCGGCTGACTGCAAGGCCCGCATCGCAGCCGGCGCATCGTCGATGTCGAGCATGGGCTCGACATTGAGCATCAGCAGCGCCTTCAGCTTGCCATCGAGCATCGCGTGGGCATCGAGCCCGCCGGAACCCGGCAGCGCGTTGACCAGTTGTGCACCGACGCTGTTCGCTGCCTCGCCGAGGAATCCGACACGCGCACCGGTCTGCGTCGCGATGCACTGCGCCATCGCCAACAACGCGTCAGCCTGAGGGTGTTGTTCCGCCGCCTTGCCGAGCAGGATCCACTTGCCCTCACCAGAGCCGAGCGACTGCGCGATCGATCGGGCCGGATCGGACACATCGGCGTTTACCGGCGCGGCGATACCCGCAGCGTCGGCAAGCGCCGCTGCGATGCCGGCCAGCTGGCTCAACCAGCGTCCCGGCTCGGCCTTTGTCGAACTGGCAAGCGGCATCAGCCAATCGTCCTCGACCGCATTCAGCCGATGCACCTGGGCCCCGTGTTTGCACGCCTGACGCAGCCGTTGCGCGAACAGCGGATGATCCTTGCGCAGGAACGAGCCGATCACCAGCACGCGCTGAGCGGTCGACAACTCGGCTATCGGACCGCCGAGCCAACGTGCCGAGCCTGCAGGTGCTGCGGCAAAGTCGCGATGGCGCAACCGGTGATCGATGTTCTCGCTGCCCAGGCCGCGCACCAGCTTGCCGAGCAGATGCAGTTCCTCGACCGAGCTGTGCGGTGACGCCAACGCGCCGATGCTCGCCGCGCCGTGCTGCGCCTTGATCTGGCCCAGGCTGCGCGAGACGTATTCGAGCGCGGTAGCCCAGTCGGTGCTTTGCCACTCGCCGCCCTGCTTGACCATCGGCGTAGTCAGGCGGTCGTCGACATTCAACGCCTCGTAACTGAAGCGGTCGCGATCGGCGATCCAGCATTCATTGACTGCTTCGTTCTCGAGCGGCAACACGCGCATCACGCGGTTGCCCTTGACCTGGACGATCAGGTTGCTGCCGGTGCTGTCGTGCGGACTGACACTCTTGCGCCGTGACAACTCCCAGGTGCGTGCGCTGTAGCGGAACGGTTTGCTGGTCAGTGCACCGACCGGGCAGATGTCGATCATGTTGCCCGACAACTCGGAGTCGATGGTGTCGCCGAGCACGGTGGTGATCTCGGAATGTTCACCGCGATGGATCATGCCCAGCTCCATCACCCCGGCGACTTCCTGTCCGAAGCGCACACAACGCGTGCAGTGGATGCAACGCGTCATCTCGGCCATCGAGATCAGCGGACCGACTTCCTTCTTGAAGACGACGCGTTTTTCCTCGTCGTAACGCGACTCGGATGCGCCGTAACCAACCGCCAGATCCTGCAGCTGGCACTCGCCGCCCTGATCGCAGATCGGGCAGTCGAGCGGATGGTTGATCAGCAGGAACTCCATCACGCTTTGCTGGGCCTTCAAGGCCTTCTCGCTGCGGGTGCGAACGATCATGCCCTGGGTCGCGGGCGTGGCGCAGGCCGGCATCGGCTTCGGCGCCTTTTCCACCTCGACCAGGCACATGCGGCAGTTGGCCGCGATCGACAATTTCTTGTGATAGCAGAAATGCGGGATGTAGGTGCCGGCGCGATCGGCAGCGTGCATCACGGTGCTGCCTTCGACCACCTCGACCTTCTGGCCGTCGAGTTCGATTTCAATCATGCGAGTACCCGCCCTGCGCCTGCCGTGGTGGTGGCCAGCGGATCGATGTGTGGCGGCGCCACGCCCTGCCCCTTCTCGATCAGCGCGACAAACTCGCCGCGGAAGTGCTTGATCATCGCGCGCACCGGCATCGCAGCGGCATCTCCGAGCGCGCAGATGGTGCGGCCCTGAATGTTGTCGGCAACCGAATTCAACAGATCGATATCCTCCATGCGCCCTTTGCCATCGACAACGCGCTCGACCATTCGGAACAGCCAGCCGGTGCCTTCGCGGCACGGCGTGCACTGGCCGCAGCTCTCGTGCATGTAGAAATACGACAGGCGCAGCAGCGAACGCACCATGCAGCGGCTGTCGTCCATCACGATCACCGCACCCGACCCCAGCATCGAGCCGGCCTTGGCGATGCTGTCGTAATCCATCGTGCAGCTCATCATGATCGACGCCGGAAGCACCGGCGCAGACGAACCACCGGGAATCACCGCCTTCAGGCTACGCCCCGGACGCATGCCGCCGGCGAGCTCCAGCAGGTCGCCGAACGTCGTTCCGAGCGGGATCTCGTAGTTGCCGGGTCGCATCACGTCGCCGACCACCGAGAACACCTTGGTGCCGCCGTTGTTCGGCTTGCCGACGTCGAGGTAAGGCTGACCACCGTTGCGGATGATCCACGGCACGGCCGCGAAGGTCTCGGTGTTGTTGATGGTAGTCGGCTTGCCGTACAGGCCGTAGCTCGCCGGGAACGGCGGCTTGAAGCGCGGCTGTCCCTTCTTGCCTTCGAGCGACTCGAGCAGCGCCGTCTCCTCGCCGCAGATATAGGCCCCGAAACCATGCGCAGCGTGCAACTGGAAGCTGTAGCCGGAGCCGAGGATCTTGTCGCCCAGCAGACCCGCTGCGCGCGCCTCTTCGAGCGCTGCCTCGAAACGTTCGTAGACTTCGAAGATCTCGCCGTGGATGTAGTTGTAGCCGACCGTGATGCCCATCGCATAGGCCGCGATCGCCATGCCTTCGATCACGATGTGCGGGTTGAACATCAGGATGTCGCGGTCCTTGCAGGTGCCCGGCTCGCCTTCGTCCGAGTTGCAGACCAGGTACTTCTGGCCGGGAAACTGACGCGGCATGAAGCTCCACTTCAGCCCGGTCGGAAAGCCGGCGCCACCGCGACCACGCAGGCCCGACAGCTTGACCTCGGCAATCACCTGCTCGGGCGTCATCGGATCGAGTCCGCCGTCACCGAGGATCTTGCGCAGCGCCTGATAGCCGCCACGCGCCTTGTAGTCGGCCAAGCGCCAATTGCTGCCGTCGAGGTCGGCCATGATCTGCGGGCCGATATGGCGTCCGTGGAAGCTGGTGTGCTCGCCAGTCGACTGGAAACGCGACAGGTCAAGCATGGCCGGCTCCGTTGCCCGCGTCTGCCGTGGCTGGCTGGCTGCTCAGCATCTCGACCAGTTCATCGAGTCGTTGGTTGCTCATGTAGCTGCACATCTGGCGGTCATTCACCAGCATCACCGGTGCGTCGGCACAGGCCCCGAGGCATTCACTCTTCTGCACCGTGAAGCGGCCGTCGGCAGTGGTCTCGCCTTCATGGATCCCGAGCTTCTCGCACAGGTGCTCGAGGGCCTGCTGTCCGTCGCGCAACTGGCACGGCAGGTTGGTGCAGACATTCAGCTTGAACTGCCCCAGCGGGTGCTGGTTGTACATGTTGTAGAAGGTGGTGACCTCGTGCACCGCAATCGGCGCCATGCCGAGCACCGCCGCCACGGCCCTTTCGCTGGCGATCGACACATGACCGATCTCCTGCTGGACGATCGCCAGGCAGGCCATCACCGCCGTCTGCTTTTGGTCAGGCGGATATTTGGCGACTTCGCGCGCAAAGCGCTGCAGGGTCTGATCCGAGAAGATCACATCGGACGTCATCGATCGATTTCTCCAAAAACGATGTCCATCGTGCCGATGATCGCGACCGCGTCGGCAATCATGTGGCCGCGGGCCATCTCGTCAAGCGCGGCCAGATGCGGGAAACCCGGCGGACGAATCTTCAGCCGATACGGCTTGTTGGCCCCATCGCTGACGATATAGATGCCGAACTCGCCTTTCGGATGTTCGACCGCGGCATAGGCCTCACCCTCGGGCACGTGGAAACCTTCGGTGAACAGCTTGAAATGGTGGATCAGCTCTTCCATGCTCGACTTCATCTCGAGCCGTGAAGGCGGCGCCACCTTGTGGTTGGCCGTGATGACCGGACCTTCGTTGGCACGCAGCCAGGCGATGCATTGCTGGATGATGCGATTGCTCTGCCGCATCTCTTCGACGCGAACCAGGTAGCGGTCGTAGGTGTCGCCGTTGACACCGACCGGGATGTCGAAATCCAGGCGTTGGTAGACGTCGTAGGGCTGCTTCTTGCGCAGGTCCCATTCGATGCCCGAGCCGCGCAGCATCGGACCGGTGAAGCCGAGGTTCAACGCACGTTCCGGCGAGACGATGCCGATTCCCACCGTCCGCTGCTTCCAGATCCGGTTGTCGGTCAGCAGGGTTTCATAGTCGTCGACGTTTTTCGGGAAACGGCGGCAGAAGTCGTCGATGAAATCGAGCAGCGAGCCTTCACGGTTTTGGTTCAGCCGCGCAATCGTCTTGGCGTTCTTGATCTTCGACGTGCGGTACTGCGGCATCGTGTCGGGCAGGTCGCGGTAGACACCACCGGGCCGGAAATAAGCCGCATGCATGCGCGCGCCGCTGGCCGCCTCGTACATGTCGAACAGGTCTTCACGCTCGCGAAAGCAATAGATCAACATGTTCATCGCACCGCAGTCGAGACCGTGCGCACCGAGCCACATCAGGTGGTTCAGCAGCCGGGTGATCTCGCTGAACATCACGCGGATGTACTGCGCGCGAATCGGCACGTCGACGCCGGTGAGCTTCTCGATTGCCAGGCAATAGGCGTGCTCGTTGCACATCATCGAGACATAGTCGAGCCGGTCCATGTACGGCAGCGACTGGATATAGGTCTTGCTTTCGGCCAGCTTCTCGGTGGCGCGATGAAGCAGCCCGATGTGCGGATCGGCGCGCTGGATCACCTCACCGTCGAGTTCGAGCACCAGCCGCAGCACGCCGTGCGCAGCCGGGTGCTGTGGACCGAAATTCAGCGTGTAGTTCTTGATCTCAGCCATTGAGGAGCTCAGTCATGTCGGTTGGCTGCAGCCGACTCAGTGCAGGCCGCCGTAGCGTTCTTCGCGAATGATGCGCGGCGTGATGTCGCGAGGCTCGATCGTCACCGGCTGGTAGATCACGCGCTTGCTCTCCGCGTCGTAGCGCATCTCGACGTTGCCGCTGGTTGGAAAGTCCTTGCGGAACGGGTGGCCGATGAAGCCGTAGTCGGTCAGGATGCGGCGCAGGTCGACATGGCCTTCGAAGATGATGCCGTACAGATCGAAGGCTTCGCGCTCGAACCAGTTGAGAGAACTCCAGACACCGGTCAGCGATTCCACCATCGGCAGATCGTCGTCGGGACAGAACACCTTCAGCCGCAGGCGCCAGTTGTGGCTCACCGACAGCAGGTGGGTGACGACGCTGTAGCGCAGGCCATCCCAGTCGAGATCCCTATAGGTGCTGTAGTCGACTCCACACAGGTCGACTGCCTGCTCGAACTGCAGGCTCGGGTCGTCGCGCAGCACCGTTGCCACGTGCAGGTAATCGGCCGCGGCGACGGTCAGACTCAATTCACCACGATCGGCGACCAGCCGCTTGACCTTGTCGCCCAGTACGTTGGTCAGGTTGGTTTGCAGGATGTCCAATCGGCTCATGCTTGGCGCTCTTCGGTGCGGCGCGCGGCTTCAGCGCGCAATCGTGTTTTCACGGCGGATCTTGGCCTGCAACTGCAAGATGCCATACAGCAGCGCCTCGGCCGTCGGCGGGCAGCCCGGCACATAGACGTCGACCGGCACGATGCGGTCGCAGCCCCTGACCACCGAATAGCTGTAGTGGTAGTAGCCGCCGCCGTTGGCACAAGAACCCATGCTCAGCACCCAACGAGGCTCGGCCATCTGGTCATAGACCTTGCGCAGTGCCGGCGCCATCTTGTTGCACAGCGTTCCGGCAACCACCATCAGGTCGCTCTGCCGCGGGCTCGGACGAAACAACATGCCAAAGCGATCGATGTCGTAGCGCGCCGCGCCGGCATGCATCATCTCGACCGCGCAGCAAGCCAGTCCGAAGGTCATCGGCCACAACGAGCCGGTTTTGGACCAGTTGATCACCGAATCCAGACTGGTCGTGACGAAGCCTTCCTTCAGTACACCTTCAATGCCCATCGTTCAGACCTCGCATCGGTTCTTCGCCGTGCCGATCGCGACACGCACAAAAACTGCAGAACGGTTCATTCCCAATCCAGTGCACCCTTCTTCCATTCGTAGATGAATCCGACGACCAGGATCGACAAAAAGACCATCATGGCCCAGAAACCGGTCGGACCGATCTCGCGCAAGGCAACCGCCCACGGAAACAGGAATGCGATTTCCAGATCGAACAGGATGAACAGGATCGCCACCAGGTAATAGCGGACGTCGAATTTCATGCGCGCATCTTCGAATGCCTCGAAGCCGCATTCGTAAGGGGAATTCTTGGCCGCATCAGGCTTGCGCGGACCCAGCAGAAAGCCGAGCACCTGCGGTGCCACGCCCACGCCGATCCCGACCAGGATGAACAGCAGCACGGGCAGATAGGGTTCGAGATTCATGGTCTGTGGACGAGTACAGGTACTTCCCAGACAGCTTCTGCTGCCCCGAATTCATTCTGGTGCCGACGGCGAGACTCGAACTCGCACAGCTTTCGCCACTACCCCCTCAAGATAGCGTGTCTACCAATTTCACCACGTCGGCCGCACAACATTTCCAGCATCGAGCCTGAGTCAGATTGCATGAGGAATAGCGCTCTGAACAGCCTCACATTCTAAACGCAAAGAACCGTTCGATTCGGGACAACCCGCACCCAGAAGCACGTTCAGCAACCAGCAGCGTGCTGGCCGCGAGCGTCTTTCCAGCCTAGTTCGACGCCGCAGGCGCAGGTGCCGAAGCTGGCGCAGGCACCGCAGCGGGCACGGGCACAGCAGCTGGCGGCGGGACCTCGGATGCGCCGGGAATCTGCGCCGCTCCGGTGGCCGGACCGCTGGCGGCACTGGCCGCCGCAGCCGGGCGATCGAGCACGCTGCCCGAACTGGGTCGCATCATGCGATCGTTGCTGAGATAGGCGAGCAGCAAGGTACAGCAGAAGAAAATCGCTGCGCACACCGAGGTGGATCGCGACAGGAAGTTGGCGCTGCCGGTCGCGCCGAACAGGCTGCCCGATGCGCCGCTGCCGAACGATGCGCCCATGTCGGCACCCTTGCCGTGTTGCACCAGCACCAGGCCGATCATCACCAATGCCGCCACGATCTGCAGCATCACCACCAAGTTCAACATCCAGTTCATTTCAAGAGACTCCAGAAAACCGTTCGCCGCAAGCCGGGCCGCTCACGCGGCGGCACGGCAGATGGCCGCGAAATCCGCGGCCTTGAGTGATGCACCACCGATCAATCCGCCATCGATGTCGGGCTGCGCGAACAAGGCCTGAGCGTTGTCGGGCTTCACGCTGCCGCCATACAGCAGGCTCATCTGATCGGCTTTTTCAGTGGCAGCCTGCAATTGCAGACGCAGGCAATGGTGGACAGCCTGCGCTTGTTCAGGGGTCGCGGTGCGCCCGGTTCCAATCGCCCAGACCGGTTCGTAGGCGACGACCACCTGCGAGATGCAATGGGCCAGCGTATGGATCACCGCCGACAGTTGGCGCTTGACCACGACCTCGGTCTGGCCGGCATCGCGTTCAGCCAGTGTTTCACCGACACAGACGACCGGTGTCAGCCCATGCGCCAGCGCCCGCTTGGCCTTGTCGGCAACCAGTTGATCCGATTCACCGTGCAGTGCGCGCCGCTCGGAATGTCCGACCAGCACGTAGCGACACCCGAACTCGCTCAGCATGGCGGCGCCAACCTCACCGGTGAATGCACCGTTTTCATGCGCCGAGCAATCCTGGGCGCCCCAGGCGATACGGCCACCGTGCAGCGACAAGGCCACATCGGCGAGGTAGGGAAAAGGCACACACACCGCCACCTCTGCAATCCACGGCCCGGCCTGCTTCAAGGCCGCCAGCAGATCGGTATTGGCGACCCGGTCGCCATTCATCTTCCAGTTGCCGATGACCCGCTTCAGTCGCGTTGTCGTATCCGGCGCCTTTGCCGCGTTCGCCACCGTCGGACCAGTCGTCACCATGTCAGAACCAACTTTCCGATGTGCTGATTCGATTCCATCAAGGCGTGAGCCTGTGCAGCCTGTTCGGCCGGAAACACCTTGAAGATGACCGGCTTGACCGTGCCGTCGGCGAGCCAGGGCCAGACCGTCTGACGCAGCGACTTCGCGATCGCCGCCTTGAACGACACCGGACGCGGCCGCAGCGTCGATCCGGTGATCGTCAGACGGCGGCGCAATACCTGACCCGAGTTGATCTTGGCGTCGTTGCCCCCTTGGGTGGCAATGATCACCAGACGGCCGTCATCGGCCAGGCAAGTCAGTTCGCGCTCGATGTAATGGCCGGCGATCATGTCGAGAATCACGTCGACACCGCGGCCATCGGTCAGGCGTTTGGCCTCGGCGGCAAAATCCTGATCCTTGTAGTTGATCGCGAAATCGGCACCCAGATCCAGGCAGGCCTTGGCCTTGTCGTCGGAGCCAACTGTGACGATCACCCTGGCACCCGCCGCCTTGACAAGCTGGATCGCGGTAACGCCGATGCCACTGCTGCCACCCTGGATCAGCAAGGTTTCACCCGCCTTCAGCCGCGCCCGGTCGAAGACATTCGACCAGACCGTGAAAAAGGTTTCCGGCAGGCTGGCCGCTTCGATGTCGCTCAACGCGCCCGGAACCGGCAGGCATTGCTCGACCGGCGCGACACAAAACTGCGCATAACCACCACCCGCCACCAGCGCGCAGACCCGATCGCCCACGGCCAGACCGGCCGCCTTCATCGCAGCCGCATCACCCGACTCGATGACACCGGCGACCTCGAGACCCGGCAGCTCGGAAGCGCCGGGCGGCACCGGGTACAGGCCCTTGCGTTGCAGCACGTCGGGACGATTGACGCCCGAGGCAGCGACGCGAATCAGCAACTCGCCGGCTTGCGCGACCGGTTGGTCATGCTCGGAGAGTTGCAGCACTTCGGGTCCGCCCGGGGCGGTGATAGCGATCGACTTCATGGCAGCTTTCCCAGGTCAGTGCGACGCTTGCGCGGACCGCATTGGCAGCCCCGCAGCAGCGTCACGTCCACCGGCGTATCTCCTTGCGCGATCAATCCTGCTGCATCGGCGCAACCGGCGCCGGCGCTTCACGGTCGATCAGGGCCTTCATCGACAACTTGACGCGACCCTTTTCGTCGGTCTCTAGCACCTTGACCTTGACGATCTGGCCTTCCTTCAGGAAATCGGTCACCTTTTCGACCCGCTGATGAGCGATCTGGCTGATGTGCAGCAGACCGTCCTTGCCGGGCAGCAGGTTGATCAACGCGCCGAAGTCGAGGATCTTGGTCACCGGCCCTTCATAGATCTTGCCGATCTCGACTTCCGCCGTGATCTCGGCGATGCGCTTCTTGGCGTGTTCAGCCTTGTCGGCATCAGCCGAGGCGATCGTGATCGTGCCGTCTTCGCCGATGTCGATGGTGCAGCCGGTTTCTTCGGTCAGCGCACGGATGGTCGCGCCGCCCTTGCCGATCACGTCGCGGATCTTCTCCGAGTTGATCTTCATCGT
>JANNNE010000293.1:0-6840 GCA_031398385.1 Ideonella sp. | reverse complement strand
GCCGGAATCGAAGAGATCGTCTACCCGCAGGCCAAGCGCTCATGGTTGCGACGCATGTGGTGCGAGTGGGTCGAGCTCGATCGGATCTCGCGCCGCCTGAAACCCGATGTCTGGTTGTCGCTGCACGACATGACGCCGCGGGTGCGCGCCCGGCGGCGCTATGTCTATTGCCACAACCCGGCGCCGTTCTCGAAGCTGCCACTGCGGACTCGGCTGCTCGATCGCAGCTTTTTTCTGTTCAGCCTGTTCTATGGCGGCCTGTACCGGCTGAACATCCGCCGCAACAACGCCGTCATCGTGCAACAGCAATGGCTTCGCGATGAATTCGTGCGGCGCTACGGAGTCGATCGGGTGATCGTCGCGCACCCGACGGTCAGTGTCGATGCCCCGAACCGGGTGTCGGCCGCGAGTCTCGAGCTACCGGGCGGTCGACCGCAGCGCTTCGCCTATCCCTGCTTTCCGAGGGTCTTCAAGAATATCGAGTTGCTGGGCCGCTGCGCCGAGATCCTCGACCGAGACCCGCGCTGGACCGGCCGCATCGTGGTGACCATCGATGGTTCCGAATCGGCCTATGCGCGTTCGCTGGTCGACCGTTTCGGTCACCTGCGCAGCCTTGAATTCGTCGGCCTGCAAGCGGCTACGGCGATGGCAGCGTTCTACGATGGTTGCGACGCCTTGCTGTTCCCATCGTTGCTCGAGACCTGGGGGTTGCCGCTGACCGAGGCCAAACAACGCGGCATTCCGATCGTCGCGGCCGACCTTCCATACGCACACGAAACCATCGGCGATTGCGACGCTGTCGCCTTCTTCGATCCGCACGACCCGTCGGCTCTGGCCGAGTTGCTGCTCGGCCTGTCCGCGGGTCGGATCGAATTCCGTGCGACACAACGCGACATTCCGCCCGAGCCGTTTGCGCAAGGCTGGTCGGCGCTGTTGAAGATCCTCCTGGTCGATGATGCATCCGATCACCAACGTTCGCAGGCTGGCACGATTGCGCCGGCCCTGCCCTTGCGATGAACCAGCCGCCCCGCATTGCGATCCTGCTGGCCACCTTCAACGGGCGCGTCTGGATCGAGGAACAGATCGCATCGATCGTCGCCCAGCGTCATGTCGACTGGACCTTGCTGATCGCCGACGATGGCTCGACCGACGGGACACTCGAATATCTCGAGACCCTGGCCGCACAGCGCGACGATGTGGTCTTGCTGCCGGCAGCGCCGCCGAGCGGCTCGTCGGCGGCCAACTTCGCGCGGCTGCTTCGCACCGTCGACCTCGACCGTTTCGACTATTTCGCACTGGCCGATCAGGACGATATCTGGTTGCCCGACAAGCTGGCGCGCGCCTGCATGCTGATGCGTCGCAAGCTGGTCGAAGGGTATTCGGCGAGTGTGGAGGCGCTGTTCTCGGACGGTCGGCGTGCGATGGTCGCCAAGGCCTCCCCTCAGCATCGGCACGATCACTACTTCGAGAGCCCCGGACCGGGCTGTTCGTTCGTGCTGAGCCGGCGCCTGATGGAACAACTGGTGCCGGTCCTCGACGCGGTGGCGTCGAGCGGCAAACGTCTGTTCGCGTACCACGACTGGTTCATCTACGCGTTTGCGCGGCGCGCCGGATTCCGCTGGCACATCGATCCGACGTCGATGATGCTGTATCGGCAACACGACCACAATGTGCTGGGCGCGAATATCGGGATGCTGCAGCGGCTGCGCCGCATGAAGCGCATCCGGTCCGGCTGGTATTTCGACGAGGTTCGGTGGCAATACCAGACGCTCGAGGCACTCGACGCGCTGATGCCGTCCGGCAAGACCACGCTCGAACCTCGGTTGATGAACCTCGACGGGTTGGCGGCACGGCTGCGCTTTTGTCTGAGAGTCGTCCCGCAGGCACGGCGGCGTCTGCGCGACCGTCTGTGGTTGTGGGTCGGCATTTTCAGCGGCGTGATGCGCTGAGGGATGTTTCCTTTGATTGACATCTCCGCGGATCCCCGCAGTCCGGATTCCCCCCTGGTCACGCTGCGACCCCTGCACGTCGGGAAGATGGTGCCGCCGCCCTTCGCCGGCATCGAGAGCCATGTCGATACGCTGTTGCGTTCGCTCCAGCCAAGCGTCGACTCGACATTGGTGGCCAGCGAACTGGCCACGCCGAGCCCGGTCAGCCGCGATCCGACCCCTTACCGCCTGTTGCCCTGCCGATCACATGGCACGCTGGCCTCGGTGGCACTGAGCCCGAGTCTGCGCGGCGTCGTGAAAGCCGAATTCGACGGCGGTCGCTGCAACCTGCTACATGTCCATGCGCCGAATCCCTGGGGCGACCTGGCCGCGCTCGACTCACACCACGATACGCCGGTCGTCATGACCTGGCACAGCGATGTGGTGCGCAAACCCGCGCTGTTCGCGATGTACGAAGGGATCCAGCAGCGCGCGCTGCAGCGGGTCGATCGCATCGTCATCTTCACCCCGAAGCACTACGAAAGCTCGGCCCAGCTGCATGCGGCCGACATCGAACACAAGCTGGTCGAGATCTCGATCGGCATCGATTTCGAACGCCTGGATTCGACGCCGACACGCGCTGACGTGATGGCGTCGATCGACGAATGGACACGTGGCCGACCGGTGGCGCTGACGGTGGGCCGGCATGTGCGCTACAAGGGCTACCAGCATCTGATTCGCGCCATGTCGAAGCTGCGCAGCGAAACCGTGTTGCTGATGATCGGTACCGGGCCGCTCGGTGGCGTGTTGAGGCGCGAGGTTGCGGCCCTCGGCATGCAGGATCGGATCCGTTTCTTGGGCGAGGTCGATCTGCCGACCCTGGTCACGGCGATGCGACGCTGCGACATGTTCTGCCTGCCGTCGATCGAGCGCTCTGAGTCGTTCGGCATCGCCAGCGCAGAAGCGATGGCATTCGGCAAACCGACCATCGTCTGCGAATTGCAGAATGGCGTGAACTACCTGAATCAGCAGAACGTCACCAGCCTGGTGACACCGCCGCGAGATGAAGCCGCACTGGCCGATGCGATCGACCAGCTGGCGTACGATTCCGGCCTCCGCGAACGACTGGGTCGCGCCGCAAGCCCATGGGTCAGAAGCACCTTCGCGGTCGAGAAGATGCGTGACGACACCTTGTCGCTTTACCGTTCATTGTTCTGACCTGATGGGCCCCTTCGTGAAAATCACCTTCCTGCGCGCTGCGTCGATCCGGCGCCCTTTTTCGGCGATCATGCTGACCCTTTTGGCCGTCAGCCCGATCGCCTGCGGAGGCGGCGGCTCGAGTGCACCGGTGGCGACGGCTCCGGCAACCACATCGCTGGCGTGCATGGCCAAACGCGGTGTCAGCGGCTACGACGTGGTGCTGCTCATCGGTCAATCGAACATGTCGGGCTACGGTGCGTACCATGTGCCCGGTTTCGACAAGACCGATCCGCGCATCAAGCAGTGGACACTCGCCAGGACCGTCACGGAAGCGGCCGAGCCGCTCGATCACCCGCAGTTCCCGTTCAATGTCGACCGTATCGGTCCCGGCTTGGCCTTCGGTCGCGCCTACATCACCGACCTGCCGGCAAATCGCGGTGTGCTGCTGGTCCCCGGCGCATGGGGCGGCACCGGGTTCACGACCAATTCCTGGAACCCGGGCGACTCGTTGTACGAACAGGCGGTCCAGCGAACCAAGGCTGCGCTCGACCTCGATCCGGCTGGCAACTGCATGGCCGGCATCTTGTGGAGCCAGGGCGAGATCGATGCCATCAACCGAATGTCGGAGGCCAGCTACCGGACTGCGTTGCAGGCGATGATCCGCGCGATGCGGACGCGGCTCGCCGGCAGCGGCAGCGGCGACGCCATTCCGTTCGTCCTCGGGCAGTTCTCCCCCGACTGGACCGGACCGATTCCGGCTCCGGAGCAGCAGGCGATCCTGAACGTCATCAATTCGACAACTGCGTCGGTGCCGACCACGGCCATCGCATCGACCGCCGGACTGACCAGCAACCTGACCCAGGGCCTCAATGATGCAGCGATCCACCTGGACGCCGCATCGCAGCGCATCTACGGCGCCCGTTTCCGGGAAGCGTTGAAGGCGGCAGTGGCCAATGGGCCGAAATGAGGCACCCGATCGTCGATGACGGCTGACCTGCTTTCGCTGGCCTTCTACCTGCCGCAGTTTCATCCGATCGACGAAAACGACCGCTGGTGGGGGCAAGGCTTTACCGAGTGGACGCACATGGAACGCGCCGCGTCGTGGTATCCGGGGCATGTCGTGCGCCAGCCGGTTCAACCGCTCGGGCGCTACAACCTGTTGGATGCTGAAACGATCGAAGCCCAGCAGACCTTGGCCAATGCGCACGGCATCGACGGCTTCCTGATTTGGGACTATTGGCTCGGCAACGGCCGTCGGTTGCTGGAGCGCCCGCTCGAGTTGATCAGAAGCGAGTGCCTGAAGGTCAACTACGCACTGGCCTGGGCCAATCACGACTGGGTCGACAAACAGCTCGGGCGTACGCTCGCCGAACAGCGCTATCCGGGCGAAACGGACTACATCGACCACTTCCACCACTGCCTGCCTCATTTCCGATCGGACCGCTATGTCAAAGTAGACGGACGGCCGTTCTTCTTCATTTATCGGCCCGAGCATGTTCCGGATCTGCCCCTGTTCCTGAGCACCTGGCGCAGGCTGGCACAGCAGCACGGTCTGCCTGGCCTGCACATCGTTGGCGACTTGCTGAAGCAGCGGTCAGAGCCACCCGCGGGGCTCGACGGATACAGCTGTGGCGCCGGCTTCTGGGAACCCGGCAAGCTGCGCAATCCCGACTTCATCCGGCACAGGATCGGTCGCTCGCTCGGCCTTCCGGTCAGCCCGCCGCGCTTCGACTATGCCAGCCTGGTTTCACACGCCATTCCAGCGCGTGCCGACGAAGGCTTCGTACCCACCGTATTCACCGGCTGGGATACCACGCCCCGGCATGGTCGCAACGGGATCATCGTCGACGGCCTGACGCCGCAGACGTTTCGAGAGCACCTCGACCGGACACGGTCGGTGCTGCTGCAAAAGAGTGGGTCGACCCGGCTCGTGCTCGTGAAATCCTGGAACGAATGGGCGGAAGGCAACCTTCTCGAACCCGATACTGTGTACGGCGATTCGCTGCTGCGCGAGTACCATCGCTTCGCCGATTCGACCCGGCTGGCGCTGGCGCGCGGGCAATGAGCAGGTCTTGAAGCAAGGCCATGACCGTCCACTATGCCTCCTACAACAGGCTGCTGCGAACAGCGCTGTGGACGATCGACCACTGGCTGACCTGGCGTCATGGCCGAAGACCAACTGCGCCTGCCTCGGTGCCATCCGCGGATCGGATATTGATTTGCAATCAGGGTCACCTGGGGGACGCCATTCTGGCAACTGCCGTGATCCCGCCCTTGCGGGCGGCCTTTCCACAGGCCGAGTTCGGCTTCCTTGTCAATCCCGGTTCCCGACCCCTGCTCGAAGGCGATCCGCAAATCAGATGGATCCATTCGATCGAACATTGGCATCTGATCCGCGATGATGTCTCGTTGCCAGACCGTATTCGACGGCACAAGGCGAGCCACCGTGGCGCCTTGCGCGATATCCGCGGAGTGGGCTATCAGCTGGCCATCGACCTTCACCCGTACTTCCCGAACAGCATCCCGTTGCTGGAGCGAAGTGACATCGATTGCCTGGTCGGATGGGACAGTGCCGGTTTCGGGCGATGGCTCGATATCACCGCGTCCGACGACGGCAGACCGACCAATGTGATGGATCGACACGCGTCGATCCTGCGATTGCTCGGAATTTCCTGCGATGGAAATTCTCTTCGCCCGCACCTGCACATTTCCGATGAGGCGATTGCCAGCTGGCGCCTCAAGTCACAGGCTCGCGGCATCGGCGACGCCTATATCGCCGTGCATGTTGGTGCGCATGTCGAACGCCGTCGCTGGCCCGCCTCGCATTGGCGCGAAGTGGTCGCCGAGTTCCAGCGACGTGGCCATCAGGTCGTATTGCTCGGACACGGCGCAGCGGAGAGCGCGCTGGCCAGGGAGATTGTTCGAGAATGCCCGCAAGCCATCGACCTGTCCGGGCAACTGGATTGGGGCGAGTTGCTGGCAGCGATCGCTTCGTCTAGCGTGGTGCTGTCGCACGATTCTGCTGCCGCACACCTGGCAGCCGCGTTCGAGCGTCCGCGCATCTGCATCGCCACGGGCATCCACGACCTGCGCGTGTGGTTGCGAGAGGATGAACGAAGCGTCGTGCTCAGCAGGCCTGTGGCATGCGCCCCGTGCGGGCGGGTGGGCGGTTGCACAACGATGGCCTGTCTGCGCGGCGTTGCCGGCGATGCGGTCGTTGAGGCAACGATGGCATTGATAGCAGCACCCGCCGTTCGATCGACTGCCGGGGCTGCGTCACGATGAGTCGTGAGCCGCAGTTCGAATCGATCCGTGCTTTGCGTGGCATCGCCGCGCTTTGCGTGGCGGTTTCACATCTGGAGCCTTTCCTTCCTGCCTCTTCGCAGGGTATGGGGTCGTTTCCATTCGCCGTCGGCAAGGCAGGCGTTGACGTGTTCTTCGTTATCAGTGGCTTCGTGATGGCGATTGCAACATCCAACTTGCCGAACGGCTGGGCAGCCAGCCTCGGATTTCTCTGGCGACGCCTGGCCCGCATCGTGCCGCTTTACTGGATCGTCACCTGGGCACTGGTGGTGGCCATCCTCCTCGATCTGAACCTCGGCGCTCAGCGCAGCGTCGATGTGGAGCAACTGGTCCGATCGTTGCTGTTCTTTCCAGTGCACTCGCCCGACGGAGGCATCCGACCGGTCATCGCTGTCGGCTGGACGCTCGA
>JANNNE010000131.1:0-16508 GCA_031398385.1 Ideonella sp. | reverse complement strand
AACCAGACGATCGCGCAGATCGAACTGTTCACGAAGAGCGACCAGTACGAGTCGGGCAAGGTCTATGTTCTGCCGAAGCACCTGGACGAGAAGGTGGCGCGCCTGCACCTGACCAAGGTCGGCGCGATGCTGACCGAACTGAGCGACGAACAGGCGGCCTATATCGGCGTCAGCAAGCAGGGTCCGTACAAGGCCGATACCTATCGGTATTGAGCTTTCGCTTCGGCGCCGCGGGCTCGCGCGATGGGCCGATGGCCCGTCACGTTGTCAGGCAGGGGCATTCCGTTGGGCTGCCCCTGTCCGACCTCGGCACCCGGCGAGACGCCGGGAACGCGGCCGCGTAACCGAGCCGCCTCGGGTGGCATGATCCGGGCCAACCTTGGGCGCGCCCGTTTGTTTCCCGGCGAAGAGCTTGTCGACATTGTTCCCAGGACACTACGTGCGTGCTGATCAACTGCTTTTCAAACGCGGGCTGGCGCCGACGCGCTCGGCGGCCCAGCGCCTGATCGCCGCCAGCGCCGTGCGCTGGCTTGCGGCGGGCGGCTGGACCATCCTGCGCAAGGCGGGCGAAGACCTGCCCGAGGACACCCCGCTCGACGTGACCGACGATGCGGAGACGCGCTGGGTATCGCGCGGCGGCTTGAAACTCGACGCTGCGCTGCAGGCGACGGGCATCCCGGTCGAGGGCCGGCGCTGCCTGGATGTCGGGCAAAGCACGGGCGGCTTCACCGACGTGTTGCTGGCGCGGGGCGCCGCTGCGGTGGTCGGTGTAGATGTCGGGCATGGGCAGTTGCACGCGAAATTTCGGGACGACACACGGGTCACGGCGATCGAAGGCTTGAACGCACGCGAACTGGCTGGCGCCGATCTCGGACGTTTCGACCTCGTGGTCGGCGACCTGTCCTTCATTTCGATGACGCTGGTGCTGCCGGCGATCGTCGGCGTGTTGACCGGCGACCTGCTGATGCTGGTGAAGCCGCAATTCGAATTGCAGCCGGTCGATATCGGCAAGGGCGGTCTGGTCAAGGATGCGGCCTCGTATCCAAAGGTCGAACAGCGGATTCGAGCGGCCTGCGCGGCGGGCGGGCTCGACGTGGTCGACTATCTGCCCTGCGCCATCGATGGTGGCGATGGCAACCGGGAATTTTTCATCTGGGCGCGCACCGGCAGCGCTGCGTCCGCGCCCGACAAATCAGAGGCACGATGATGAGTGTTCCAGTCAGTTTCGAATTCTTCCCGCCAAACACGCCGGTCGGCGACGACAAGCTGAAAACCGTGGTGTGCGAACTCGGCGAACTCGATCCCGAATTCTTCAGCGTCACATACGGCGCCGGCGGATCGACCCGCGAGAAGACCCTGGCGACTGTGATGGGCATCGCCGGTGCCGGATTCGACGCCGCGCCGCACCTGTCCTGCGTCGGTTCGACCCGGGCCGGCATTAGCGAGATTCTGGACACCTATCGGGCCCAGGCGATCCGCCGCATCGTCGCGTTGCGTGGCGATCTGCCCAGCGGCACCGCGACCGCTGGCGAGTTTCGCTATGCGGCGGAGCTGGTCGCGTTCATCCGCGAAACCCAGGGCGCGGACTGGCATGTCGAAGTTGCCGCCTACCCCGAATACCATCCGGCGCAGCGGTATGCGGCGTACGATCTGCAGCACTATGCGGCCAAGGTCAAGGCAGGAGCCGATTCGGCGATCACGCAGTTCTTCTTCAACCCGGACGCCTATTTCCATTTCGTCGACGCGGCGCGCAAGCTGGGCGCTGACGCGCCGGTCGTGCCCGGCATCATGCCGTTCCACAACTTCGCGAAGATCGCCCAGTTCGCCCAGCGCGACGGCATCGAGATCCCGCGCTGGGTCGCGCTGAAGATGGAAGGCTACATGGACGACGCCGCCTCGGTTCGCGCATTCGGCCTCGATGTGGTGACGCAGCTGTGCGAGCGCCTCATTGCCGGTGGCGCCCCCGGGCTGCATTTCTACACGATGAATCAGTCGGCGTTGACGATCGAGATCTGCAGACGAATCAAGGTCTGAACGGCCGACGAGGCCCGCACCGAAACGCGGTTGCCGGGTTGCCACGCACGATCGAAGCGTTCTTGACCGCAATAGCCCGGCGCTCGGACAGGATCTGGTTGGCGCAGGCGATTGCCCATGCGCGCGAGGAGGCGCAGGCAGCGGCTTGACGAACGTCGATCGACGTTCGACAGGATGCCGTTGCGCAGGCGGCTACTCGCGCTGCCAGCCGACGCCGTCATCGGTCAACAAGGCATCGAGCAACAAATCGTCGGCCTGTGCGCGCAGCATTGGCAGAAAGCCGTTTGAATAACACAGGCCGGCAATCTGCGGACGCGGGGTCAGCGCCTGAACGGTCCGATCGTAGAAGCCACCGCCGTAGCCGAGCCGCACGCCCTCGGGGCCGTAACCGACACAGGGCAGCAGCAACATCTGCGGCTCGAAGACCTCGGTGCCCTTGGGTTTCGGAATATCGTAGGCGTCCGGCTCCATCGGACAGCCCGGAAACCAGACATGAAAGTGCAGCGAGCCCGACGCCTTGTCGACCACCGGCAGGCCGATGCGCCGGCCTTCGCCGCCCTCGGACCAGCGGTACAGCGACGGCAGCGGGTCGAATTCACCCTTGATCGGCCAATAGGCGCCGATCGTCGCCTCGTCACGCCCGACCAGCCAGGCGCGCAGCACATCCTGCAGTTGTTCCGATCGCTGCGGCCGATCGGGCAGGGCCTGGCGGGCGGCGATCAGTTTGTTCCGCAGGGCTGGACGGTCCTCAGGCGACATGGATTCTCCGATGCGGATGCGGCGGGGTGGCGCGCCGATTGTGCAGGAAGGAAACCGTTCAACCGATTACGCCAAGCTCGGTGACCACCATCATCAAGGCTTGGTCATGCGCCTGGGCAGCGAACTCGTCCGCATCGAGCCTGCCGAGCGACCAGGCAACGCCGACGGTGGTGACCTGCGGATGGGCGGCCTGCCAGCGGTCGAAAAAACCGGCGCCGTAACCGAGCCGAAACCCGTCCGCGGTAAAACCCAGGCAGGGCACCAGCACGACATCGGGCACCACCGCAGGCCCATTGCTGGCGGCGATGCCGCATTCATCGACCCGCCCGGGTGGTGCACCGTCCCAAAGACGGTAGTGCATATCGGGCGGCGAACGCTGGCACCATGGGAGAGCCCAGCTGACAGCCGAGAGACCTGGGTCGGCGGCACACGCCGCCACTGCGTTAAATTCGGAGCGAATCGGCCAGTAGATCCCGAGGCACTCGGGCTCCAACTGGTTCAGCACCTCGACCAGTTTGCGCGCCAGATCCGCCTGCGCCTGCCCGAATTCGGGACTGACCACCAATCGATCCCGCGCAGCGAGCAGTTTGCTGCGCAACAAGGCGCGCTCGGCCTCTCTGGGCGCGCTAGCATCAGATGGCATCGGATACAACAAGATGAAGCTTAAAACCACAGTGTGCGTCAAAGCGGCTAGCACCGATGCCGCAGCCCGCGCGCGCGAACGCGTCGCGGCGGTTTCCGGATGGACCGGCTGGCGGCGCGCCGGCCTTGTCGCGATGGCCGCCACGATCATCGGCTGCCTGCCGACGCTGCCCCGGGCCCAGACCGGCGTGAGCTACGACGGCATCCTGGACGCCCGCGAGGCCTTTCGCCGCCGTGATCGGGATCGGCTGGCGAACGCCCGCGCGGCGGCGATCTCGAGTGGCCATCCGCTGGCGATGTGGACGGACTACTGGTCGATGAACCAGCGCATCGAGGAGTTGACACCGACCGAGGTCGACGCCTTCTACAAGCGCTGGCCGGGCAGCTACGTCGAAGACCGGTTTCGCAACGACTGGCTGCTCGAGCTCGGCAAACGGCGCGACTGGCGCAGCTTCGCCGCTGACCAGCCGCGCTTCCTGATGAACGACGACCGCAGCGTCAGTTGTTTTGGCCTGCTGGTTCAGCAGCAGGCGGGGCAGGACGTCCGCGATGCAGCACGCGCCGCGCTGGCCGATCGCCGAGATGGCGACGACGGCTGCCAGCTACTGGCCGCCGCGATGGTCGCGGCCCGGCAACTCGACAACGCCGACCTCTGGTTGAACGCTCGACTGGCGCTGGCGGCGAATCGCCCGTCGGTGGCCAGAAGCGCGCTGGCGCTGGTCGGACCGGATGCCGCAAATGCCTTCGATGCACTGTCCGACAACCCCGCGCGTTATCTGGCGACCAAGGCCGGCACCCGTGATCGCGGAGCGTCGGAACTGGCGACCCTGGCCCTGATGCGAGCCGCCGCGAAAGACCTCGACTACACCACCGGCGCATTGAGCTCGCGTTGGGACAAGGCCTTGCCCCCCGACCTGGCCGGCTGGGCCTGGGCGGCAGTCGGCCGGCAGGCCGCCTTCCGGCTCGAGCCGCAGGCCAGCGCCTATTTCGACCGTGCCGAATTTTTCGGGGAGCGCGGCCAGCCGCGCCGCAAGGCACGCGGTGGCCTGAATGTCAACTGGCCGGATGACACCCTGGCCTGGCGCGTACGCGCCCTGCTGCGCCAGGCCAATGGATCCGACCAGCCGATCAAGCTCTGGAACAAGGTGCTCGAGACCATCGATGCCTTGAGCCCGCCCGAACAACAGGACTCGGCCTGGCGTTACTGGAAGGCCAGGGCCTTGCGGGTCACCGCGATCGACAACAAGAGCCTGCCGCCGGCGCAAGCGGAAGAACACCTCGCCGAGGCTCGGCAACTGCTGGAGACCTTGAGCAGCGAGCTTCATTTCTACGGCGCGCTCGCCAACGAAGACCTCGGCCGGCAGGTCAGGTTGCCACCCGCACCGACGCCGCTCAGCGCCGAAGAGCGGGCCCGGATTCGCCGCCACGCCGGACTCGACCGCGCGCTGCAGCTGATCGCGATCGGGCTGCGCAGCGAGGGCGTGCGGGAATGGAATTTTTCGTTGCGCGGCCTGCCGGAGCGCGACCTGCTGGCGGCTGCGCAATGGGCGTGTGAGCGCGAGGTCTGGGACCGCTGCATCAATACCAGCGAGAAGACGATCACCGAAATCGACATCGCGCAGCGCTACCCGATGCCTTACCGAGACGAAGTGGTGGCGCAGACCCGCGAGATCGGCCTCGATGCCGCCTATGTCTATGGCCTGATCCGCCAGGAATCGCGCTTCGTGATGAATGCGCGCTCGCATGTGGGCGCATCCGGCCTGATGCAGATCATGCCGGCAACCGCGCGCTGGACCGCGCGCAAGATCGGCCTCAACTACAGCCCCGATCTGATCGACGACCGCGCCACCAACCTGCTGCTCGGCACCAACTATCTGAAGCTGGTGCTCGAAGATGCCGGCGGCCAGCAGGCGCTCGGCGCCGCGGCCTACAACGCCGGGCCGGGCCGGATGCGGCGTTGGCGCGAGGGTTCGCCGATCGAGGCGGCGGTCTGGGCCGAGAGCATCCCGTTCGGCGAAACCCGCGACTACGTCAAGAAGGTCTTGGCAAACGCGCAGTTCTATGCGGCCCGACTGCACGGTGAGATCCCGCCGATGCGCAGGCGGCTCGGGCCGCCGATCGGCAGCCCCGAAGCCGGTGGCCAGAACAAGGACCTGCCATGAAATATCTGCCGCTCAAAAATATCCTGGTCCTCGGCGGCAGCGGATTCGTCGGCGCCAGCCTGTGCGAAAAGCTGGTCGAGCGCAGCGGTGGTGCCGGCGGGCGGATCACCGTGCCGAGCCGCCGGCCGCAACGCGCCCAATGGCTGCGGCCGCTGCCGACCCTCGAGCTTCGCCAGGCCGATCTGCGCGACGACCAGGTGCTGGCGCGATTGGTCGCCGGCCACGACGCGGTCATCAACCTGGTGGCCATCCTGCATGGCGATGAGCGGCAGTTTCAAGCCGTCCATGTCGATCTGCCGCGTCGGCTGGCTGCCGCCTGCACGGCGCAGGGCGTGCGGCGCATGATCCATGTCAGCGCGCTCGGGGTCGCCGCGGATGCGCCGTCGGCCTATCTGCGAAGCAAGGCGCAGGGCGAGGCGGTATTGCGCGCAAGCGGACTCGACCTGACGCTGCTGCGGCCGTCGGTGATGTTCGGCGAGCGTGATCGCTTCATCAACCTGTTCGCGTCGATGCAGGCGATTGCCCCGCTGGTGCCGCTGGCCGGCGCCGATGCCAGGATGCAGCCGGTCTGGGTCGACGATGTCGCCACTGCCATCGTGCGCTGCGTCGATTCGCCGTCGACCATCGGCCAGACCATCGAATGCGCCGGCCCCGCGGTGTTCACGCTCGGTGAGCTGGTCCGTCTGGCGGGTCAGTGGGCAGGGCATGAACGCGCGGTCGTGAAGATTCCCGACGGGCTGGGCCGGATGCAGGCCTGGGTGATGGAACACCTGCCGGGCGAGCCGTTGCTGTCGCGCGACAATCTGCTTTCGCTGCAGGTACCGAACGTGGCCGGCGGCGAGTTGCCCGGGCTGGCTTCGCTGGACATCCCGGCCACCGACATCCACAGCGTGATGCCCGGCGTGCTGGCTGCCCGCAGCGGGCCGAGCCGGCTGGATATTCTGCGTGCTCCGGGCGGCGGATATAGCCGGCGCGGCTGACCCAGCCCCGGTGTTTCGAGGTACAGAAGCGATGATCAGACTGAAGTTGGCAATCGGCAACAAGAACTATTCCTCGTGGTCGATGCGACCCTGGGTGCTGATGAAGCAGGCCGGCGTCGATTTCGAGGAGGTGCTGGTCCGCTTCGACAGTTTCGACGCCGACTCGCAATTCAAGGCGGCGGTCGGGCAATGGAGCCCGGCCGGGCGTGTGCCGATCCTGCTCGATGGTGATCTGGCCGTATGGGACACGCTGGCAATTGCCGAATACCTGGCCGAATCCTTCCCGAACCGGCAACTGTGGCCGCACGACAAGGCCGCACGGGCGCGGGCCCGCAGCGTCTGCGCCGAGATGCATTCCGGTTTCGGCGCCTTGCGGTCCCACTTTCCGATGAACATCGAGGCCTCACTGCCCGAAGTCGGCGCGCGCGTGCTGCGCGAACATGCCGATGTTCGAGCCGATCTGGCTCGCCTGACGTCGATGTGGGGCGAGCTGCTGTCGCGTCACGGCGGTCCGATGTTGTTCGGCGGCTTCTCGATCGCCGACGCCTTCTTCGCCCCGGTCGTGATGCGGATCCGCACCTACCAGCTGCCGCTGGACCAGCGGTGCAGCGCCTATGCCCAAGAAGTGGCGGACTTGCCGTCGGTGCGACAGTGGATGGCCGAAGCGCGTGCCGAACACGACTTTCTCGCATTCGAGGAGCCGTACCGCACGCGTTGACGGATTCGATGCGACCAGTTTGCGCACCAAAGCCCTGACGATTCGACAACAACGAGCATGAAAACCTGGCTGGTCGGCGGAGCCGTTCGGGACGCGCTGCTGGGCTTGCCCGTGACCGACCGCGACTGGGTGGTCGTCGGCTCGACGCCGCAAAAGATGATCGACGCCGGTTTTCTGCCGGTCGGCAAGGATTTTCCGGTCTTCCTGCACCCGCAGAGCCACGAGGAATATGCGCTGGCGCGTACCGAACGCAAGACCGCGCCGGGCTATCACGGCTTCAGCTTCCATGCCGATCCGTCGGTGACGCTGGAAGAAGACCTGCTGCGCCGCGACCTGACCATCAACGCGCTGGCGCAGGACGATCAGGGCCGGATCGTCGACCCGGGCAATGGCCAGCAGGATCTGCAGCAGGGTATCTTTCGCCATGTCAGCGAGGCCTTCGCCGAAGATCCGGTGCGAATCCTCAGGCTGGCCCGCTTCGCGGCGCGCTTCGCCGATTTCACCGTTGCACCGGAAACGCAGGCATTGATGCGCTCGATGGTCGAGGCCGGCGAGGTCGATTCGCTGGTCGCCGAGCGGGTCTGGCAGGAGCTGTCGCGCGGCCTGATGGAGGCCCATCCTTCCCGCCTGTTCGAGGTGCTGCGCGACTGCGGTGCGCTGGCCCGTCTGTTGCCCGAAGTCGACCGGCTGTGGGGCGTGCCGCAGCGCGCCGACTACCACCCCGAAATCGATACCGGCGTGCACCTGATGATGGTGCTCGACATGAGCGCCGCGCTCGAAGCGCCGCTCGAGGTGCGATTCGCCTGCCTCGGCCACGATCTGGGCAAGGGCACGACGCCAGCCGACGTGTTGCCGCGCCACATCGGACACGAACAACGCAGTGTCGCGCTGGTTCGTGCACTCGGCGAACGGCTGCGGGTGCCCACCGGGTGCCGCGAACTGGCCGAGCTGGTGGCGCGCGAACACGGCAACGTGCATCGCAGTGGCGAATTCGGCGCGGCCGCGCTTCTCAGGCTGATCGAACGCTGCGACGGCTTGCGTCGTCCGGGCCGTTTCGACGCCATCCTGCTGGCTTGCGAATGTGATGCACGTGGCCGCCTCGGCCTGCAGCAGCAGCCCTACCCGCAGCGCCCGAGACTGCTGCGTGCACTGGCCTGCGCAACCTCGGTCGACGCGACAGCAGTGGCGTCGCTGGCCATGGCGGACGGCAAGCGTGGCCCGGCCATCGGCGAGGCCATCCATGCGGCGCAGCTGGCCGCCATCGAAACCGGCCTCGCGCCCTGATCAGAAGAACTGGCCGACCAGCAGGCCGATCAGGCTGATCAGCACGGCGCTGGCAAACGGCAGAAAGAATTCGCGCCCGAACAACCTGAAGCGGAAGTCGCCCGGCAGCCGACCGAGGCCGATCTTCTCGAGCCAGCGATGGAATCCGTTGAAGATCAGCAGCGCTACGAAGACGACGATCAGCCAGCGGATCACAAGGTGTGGCTCCGGTCGCCTTCGACGAAGCCGATCGCATCAAGCGCCAGATTCGCGTCGCAACCCTTGGCGAACGCCAGCACCTTGAACAGCTCGCCCATTTCATGCTCGTTGACCAGCCGCTGCGCATGGCTGCGCTGCGGCAGATCAGCCGCTGCCATCAGCGGCAGCAGCCCGCAGTTCAACAGGAATCGCGCCTGAGAGGCATAACCGATCACTTCGGCACCCGCTTCCTGAGCAGCAAAAGCCAATGCGCTGAAATTGACATGGGCGGTGATGTCCTTGTCACCGACATCGACCAGCGGATCGTGATCTACACGGTGCCCCCGGTGGCACACCAGCGTACCCTGATGCCGCTGCGGGTGGTAATACTCGTGTTGCGGGAATCCGTAGTCGATGAAGAAGGCGGCCGCCCGGTTCATGCGTTCAACCAGCGTGCCGATAAAGGCCTCGGCCTGGGGATGGATCTCGACCGTGCTGCCGGCCACCCAGTCCGGCTCGACCGGCGGGCGCAGATCGGTGGCTTGATCAGACCAGAAGAAGCGGCTCGATTCGACATCGAAACCGACGCCGCGTTGCCACCACCGTTCACCATCGAAATGCAGCAGCTTGACCGGCATCGCATCCAGCACCTCGTTGCCGACGATCACGCCATCGATGGTCGGCGGCAATTCGTCGAGCCAGCGCACCCGTTCGGCCGACGCGGCGAGTCGAAGCTGTTGCGCCGCGCGCAGGCTGCCCGACAGGTCAATGATCGAATAGCGGCGCAGCGGGCAGCCCAGGCTGTCGAGCTCGCTGATCAGCTGCGCCGCCAGCGCGCCCGAACCGGCGCCGAATTCGAACACTTCATCGCCGCCACAGGCTGCCAGCGCCTGCGCAATCTGCAGCGCCAGCGCGCGCCCGAACAGCGGCGACATTTCCGGCGCGGTCACGAAATCACTGCCCGACTCGGGCATCAGGCCGAATTGCCGGCTGCTGCTGGCGTAGTAGCCCATGCCCGGCGCATACAAGGCCATTGCCATGAAACGGTCGAACGGCAGCCAGCCGGCCTGATCGGCGATGGCCTTGGCCATCAGCGTCTGCAGGCTCGCCGATACACTGTCGGCTGGATTGGATTGCATCCGCACATTGTAGGAACCATGTCCGAACGCCCCGTAGTGCTGATCACCGGAGCAGCGCGCCGCGTCGGGCGCGCCGTCGCCCTGCATCTGGCGGCGGCGGGTTTCGATATCGCGGTGCATTACCGCAGCTCGGCTCCGGAAGCGGAGGAAACCGTTTCCGATGCCCACACAGCCGGTGCCGCCCATCACATTCGATCCGCTTGCTTTGCCGCCGACCTGTCCGATGAAGCCGCTTGCCGGGCGCTCGTTCCGACGGTGCTCGCACACTTCGGACGGCTCGATGCCGTCGTCAACAATGCCTCGCTGTTCGAATACGACGAACTGCACAGTTTCAGCATCAGCGCGATGGAGCGTCATTGGCGTGCCAATGTTGCACCGGCCGTCCTGCTGACCCAGGCCCTGCATCGCTTGCTCGAATCGACCGGTCGCCAAGGCTGCGTAATCAATCTGAGTGACCAGAAATTGTGGAATTTGAATCCCGATCACCTGTCGTACACGCTGTCCAAAGCCGCACTGGAAGCGGCGACCGTGATGATGGCCCAGGCCTGCGCGCCGCACCTGCGGGTGTGTGGTGTGGCCCCCGGCGTGACGCTGCCGTCGGGGCCGATGACCGACGCCGAATTTGCCGCACTGCCTCGCCGAACCCCGCTGCGTCGCCTGTCGACACCACGAGACATCGCCCGCACGGTGCAGTTCCTGCTCGAATCGCCAGCCATCACCGGGACCACCTTGCTGGTCGACGGCGGCCAGCACCTTCAGGCGCAGGCGCGCGATGTCCAGTTTCTCGACACCTCTCCTGTCGCCGACCGGCCATGAAGCCGGCGCGTCACCGATCCAGCCTTCCGATTGCCCCGCCATGCCGATATCGCCGAGCCCACCTGACCTGACCGATTGTCGCCGGCTGTTCCTGCGCAACTACAAGGTCCACGCCCACATTGGCGCGCACGCGTTCGAGACGCTGGGCGCGCAACGCGTCGTCTTCAACGTCGACCTGTATGTGCCGCTGGCCTCGTCGACGCCGACCCATGACCGGCTAGACGAAGTTCTCGATTACGACTTCATCCGCACCACCATCAGCGAGCGCATCGCGCGTGGCCACATCGTGCTGCAGGAGACCTTGTGCGACGAGGTGCTGCAGCTGATGCTGGCCAATCCGCGGGTCAGGGCGGCGCGGGTGTCGACCGAAAAGACCGATGTCTACGACGACTGCGACGCGGTCGGATGCGAGGTGTTCGGCTTCAACCCGCCACCGGCCTGAGGCCCTGGGGCCGTCCGTCAATCGATGTGCACGGCCTGCGCAAACCGGTTGGCCGCATCGTCCCGATCGAACAGGATGTCTCCGGCCGGCACAGCCGACCCGGCGACCCGGAACGAACTGAAATCGAACAGCTCGCGGTCAAGCAGGTGCGACGGCGCCACGTTGGTCAGCGCAGTCATCATGCTGCGCAGGCGTTGCGGGTGTTCGCGGTCCCATTGCTGCAACAGAGTCTTCATCGCCTGCCGTTGCAGATTGGGCTGCGATCCGCACAGGTTGCAGGGGATGATCGGAAACCGCATCGCCGCGGCGAAACGCTTGATATCGGCTTCCTTGCAGTAGGCCAGGGGCCGGATCACGGTATTGCTGCCGTCGTCCGAACGCAGCTTGGGCGGCATGGTCTTCAGGGTGCCACCAAAAAACAGGTTCAGCAGCAGCGTCTCGAGGATGTCGTCGCGGTGGTGGCCGAGCGCAATCTTGGTTGCGCCGAGTTCGCGGGCAGTGCGGTACAGGATGCCGCGGCGCAGGCGCGAACACAAGGAACAGGTGGTCTTGCCTGCCGGCACCTTCTCCTTGACCACGCTGTAGGTATCCTGCTCGACGATCCGGTACGCGACACCCAGGCGATCCAGGTAGGTCGGCAACACGTCCTGCGGAAACCCGGGTTGTTTCTGGTCGAGATTGACGGCAACCAGTTCGAAGCGGATCGGCGCGATCCGGCGCATGTACATCAAGGTGTCGAGCATGGTGTACGAATCAGCGCCGCCGGACAGGCAGACCATCACCAGGTCGCCGTCCTCGATCATCGAGAATTCGCGCACCGCACGGCCGGCCAGGCGCCGGATCTTTTTCTGCACGCCGGCCGCGCTGCTAGAGAGCCCCGAAAATGCCGCAGCAACTTCCGCGCCGGAACCTCCTGGCGGCACAGCGGTCACATCAGGTGTTGTCGGTGGTTTCAGGCTCATGGCGTGGCATCTTGGAGAATGATCCGGTCGCCGATTGTCGATCGTCGTCGGCGCGGCCGCTTCCGACCCACCGACAATACCGGTCGAAACCTGGCCGCGATCGAACAGCATATTGTTGGAGACTGAGATGGTAAAGACCTTGACCATGCTGCTGCTGGCAGCCCTGCTCGGCGGTTGCGCCACGATGAAACAGGTCAGCAGCGAGGTATCGACCTTCGGCAACTGGCCGGCGGGCACGGCACAGCCGAAATTCGCCTTCGACCGTCTGCCGTCTCAACCGGCTGACAACCAGCAGCTGCTCGAAGATGCCGCATTGCCGGCGTTGCGCGGCGCCGGCTTTATCCCGGTCGCCGATCCTCGGCAGGCCGACTACATGGTGCAACTCGGCGCCAGCATCACCGCCGATCCGCATTTTGTCGACAACTTCGATCTGCGTGCCCGCTTCGGATGGGGCGGCTGGCACCACCGCAATTTCGGCTTTCGGCCCGGCTGGGGATTCGGTCATTTCCCCGGCGGCCCCGCGTTTATCGGGCCGACCTACCAGCGCGAGGTGGTGGTGATGGTTCGAGATCGCCGAAGTGGCCGAACGGTCTATGAAACAAAGGCAGCGAACAGCGATAACTCGCCGCTCATCAATTTTCTGCTGCCAGCCATGTTCCGGGCTGCAATGGCCGATTTTCCGAGCGCTGCCGGAACCCGCCGCCAAGTCGTCACGCCGATTGGCAACTGAGCTGCAGCGTCGGATCCGCCACTGTCCGTTTCGACGATCCGGGTTATGACGCTGCGCTACTCGCGACGTCAAGCGCCGATGTCGGCGATCAACGAATGGATATCCAATTCCCAGCCCTTCAGCTTCTCGGCCGCCCGCTGGCGCTGTGACAGGGTCGTCGAGTTGTGCAATTCGGCCGTGAATTCGCAGTTGTAGTCGAACAGCCGTTTCTGGTACATGCGATAGTTTTCCCGGCTCGACTTTCGAACGCTTTGCCCCAGCACCTGCAGCCCGCTGCGCACGGTTTCAGGAGACGACTTTTCAGCGTTCCAGCGACGCAGGCTAGACAGGATGTCCTGTTGTCTGGCCCGCCGCTCGTTCAATGACACCTCGGCATCGAACGGCGATTCGGCGATCCAGCGCCGGACCAGCGTCTGCTGGCTGGTATTCAAGGGGCCATAGAAATCTTCGGCGCGTTTGGTGGTCCGCTTGATCGACTCGCGAATCCGGGCTTCGGTCGAGACCTGAAGGTAGTCGTTGCGGAAGTCGTCGTTGCTCTTCTCGTAGCGTCGCTCCATACGGTTCAGCTGCTCTGGGCGCAGCGTCACGGCGATCTCCGCAATCGCCGGAATCGCGTGTTCGTAGGCGCGCACCGTGTGGATCGACAACTCGTCGGCCCAGCGGCAGATCTGAGCCGGCGTGGCGGGCACCAGCGCCTCCGTCTGAGCGCGACGCGCCAGCAGCTCGAGGTCGTCAAGCTGAGTCGAGCGATGCCAGCGAAACCATTCGTTGAGCGCCTGGCGAACCTGTATCGACTGGCGGGAATCGAAATCGACATATCGATCTGCCCACCAGTAGGCCAGTGTCGGACCCTGGTTGTAGCCAAGCCGCAGCGCGGTGCTGCAGCCGACCAGCGCCAGCAGCAGGCCGCCGATAATCAACCGACTGAACGGGGACGAACGAATGGATCTTGATCTGGTCATCATGGCCGCAGGCAAAGGCACCCGAATGAAATCGGGGCGCCCGAAGGTGCTGCACACACTCGCCGGGCGCAGCTTATTGCAGCATGTTCTCGATATGGCTGCCGGGCTTGCGCCACAAAGCCTGATCGTCGTCACGGGACATGGTGCCGACGAGGTCGAGGCCAGCACGGGCAGCGACAACATCCGTTTCGTCCGCCAGATGCCGCAACACGGCACCGGCCATGCGGTTCAACAGGCGGTACCGTTGCTGCACCAGGCCGGCACGACACTGATCCTCAATGGCGACGTGCCCTTGATCGAACGCTCGACCGCTCGCGCCTTGCTGGACGCATGCAATGGCGAGCGTCTGGCGCTGCTGACGGTCGACCTGGCAGATCCTGCAGGTTACGGTCGAATCATGCGCGATGCGGCCGGCCGCATCACCGGCATCGTCGAGCACAAGGATGCAAGCGACAAGCAGCGCCTGATCCGCGAGGTCTATACCGGCGTGATGGCCGCGCCGACGGCCCGGCTCAAGGATTGGCTGTCGCGCCTGACCAATCACAACGCCCAGGGCGAGTACTACCTGACCGATGTCGTGTCGATGGCGGTGGCCGAGGGCGTCGCGGTCGTGCATGCGCCGGCCACCAACGAGACCGAAGTGCTGGGCGTCAACAGCCCGCTGCAGCTGGCGCAGCTCGAGCGCCGCTACCAGCAACGCGCCGCCGACCAACTGATGGAGGCTGGCGTTCGACTGGCCGATCCGGCCCGCTTCGATGTGCGCGGCGAACTGGCTTGCGGCAGCGATGTCGAGATCGACGTCAATTGCATCTTCGAAGGCAACGTGAGCCTGGCAGACGATGTTCACGTCGCGGCAAACTGTTACATCCGGAATGCCCGCATCGGCCGCGGCACGCAGATCCATGCCTTCAGTCACATCGACGGCGGCGAGGTCGGCGTGAAGGTTGGCGAAAATGCCGTGGTCGGCCCGTATGCCAGGCTGCGCCCGGGTGCCGATCTCGGCGACGAGGTCCACATCGGCAACTTTGTCGAAGTCAAGAACAGCCGGCTGGCGCGCGGGTCGAAGGCGAATCACCTGGCCTACCTTGGCGATTCGATCCTCGGCGAGCGCGTCAACTATGGCGCTGGCAGCATCACCGCCAATTACGACGGCACCAACAAGCACCAGACGATCATCGGCAACGATGTGCATGTCGGCAGCAACTGCGTGCTGGTGGCGCCGTTGACCGTCGGCGACGGCGCGACGATCGGCGCCGGATCGACCTTGGCCAAAGATGCACCGGCCGGCCAGCTGACGGTCGCCCGGGCGCGTCAGGCGACGCTGGCCAACTGGCGCCGCGCGACCAAGAAGCGCTGAACGTCAGTCTGGCGCTTCGGCAGTCTGCGCCGCTGCGGCTTGCCCCGACTCAGCCAGCGTCGCAGCTGCCAGACACAGATCGTCCCAGGCACGCGCCTTTTCGAGCGGGTTTCGCAGCAGGTACGCGGGGTGATAGGTGACGACCAGCGGCACCCCCTGATAACGATGGACCTTGCCGCGCAGGCGCCCGATCGGCTCGCTGCTGCGCAGCAGGCTCTGCACCGCGAAGCGACCCATCGCCAGGATGATGCGCGGCCGCACCAGCGCCACCTGGCGGATCAGGAAAGGCTCGCAGGTCGCCAGTTCCTCGGGGGTTGGATTGCGGTTGCCGGGCGGCCGGCATTTCAGCGCATTGGCGATGAACACCTGTCGCGAAGGGTCGTCCTCGACACGGGTCAGGCCGAGCGCGAGCAACATGTTGTCGAGCAGCTGGCCCGAACGGCCGACGAACGGCTCGCCCAAACGGTCTTCCTGTTCGCCGGGCGCCTCGCCGACGATCATCCAGTGCGCAGCCTGATTCCCGACGCCGAATACGGTCTGGGTCCGCCCCCGGCACAGACCGCAGGCGGTGCACGATGCGACCTTGTCGCGCAATTCGGTCCAGCCGAGATCGGCGTGCAACAGGCCCCGCAAGGCCGGCCCCGCGGCCGACGGAGCGGCCGGTGGTGTCGTTGGAGCGACCGTCGGCGATGCCTTGAGAGCGCCGGCCAGTGCGGCCGGCGCCGTCGCAGCCCGTGTCGATCGGATATCGGCAAGAGAGGCGGCGAGCGGATCGGCATGCGCATCGCCATCGGCAAACGAGACCGGTTCGCGCTCGGCGGCAACACTGCCAGCCTGCGTCGTTGCAGGGGTCACCCAGGGCGGCAGCCCCAGTTCGACGAGCATCCGGCGTTGCCGTTCAGACCAAGCCATCACGGCTGCTGTTCAGGCGAAGCAACCAAGCGTCGCCGCGTCGAAATACTCATCACGATGGCGTCTTCACGAACCCCGGTCGAACCCGGGTAATAGTTGCGGCGGATACCGATCTCGCCGAAACCACAGTGCCTGTAAAGCGCCCGTGCGCCTTCGTTGCCGACCCGCACCTCGAGCCACAGCATGGCCGCCGAATGTTCGCGGCAATGGGCCAGCAGGGCGTCGAGCATCCAGCGGGCATGGCCGCGCCGCTGGCGAGTCGGACAGACGGTGAGGTTGAGCAGGTGCATTTCGTCGACCCCCGCCATCGCGACCAGATAGCCGGCCAGAACCTGCCGTTCGTCGTACAGCAGGCGGGCGAAATAGCCCGCGTGCAACGAGTCGATAAAATTGCCGCGGCTCCATGGAAACTCGTAGGCCGCCCGTTCGATC
>JANNNE010000248.1:0-3133 GCA_031398385.1 Ideonella sp. | reverse complement strand
GGCCGAGAACAACAAGGTCTGGCGCTGCTTCGGGCACAGCTTCGCAATCCCGGCGATGTCATCGAAGAAACCCATGTCGAGCATGCGATCGGCTTCGTCGAGCACCAGGGTCTGCAGTGCCGCGAGCTGCAGGCTGTCGCGCTGCAGGTGATCGATGATGCGGCCCGGCGTGCCGACCACGATGTGTGCACCGTGCGCCAGACTGGCAAGCTGCGGCCTGATCGGCGCGCCGCCACACAGAGTCAACACCTTGATGTTGTCGTCGGCTCGCGCCAGCTTGCGCAGCTCGACGCTGACCTGATCAGCCAATTCACGCGTCGGGCAAAGCACCAGCGCCTGCGTCGCCGAGTTGCCCGGCGCCAGCTTCGCCAGCAGCGCCAATCCGAAGGCTGCTGTCTTGCCGCTGCCGGTGCGCGCCTGCGCGATCAGATCGGTTCCGGCCAACGCCAACGGCAGGCTGGCCGCCTGGATCGGCGTCATGCCCTGATAGCCGAGCTGTTGGAGATTCGCCAGCGTGGATCCAGACAAGCCGGCCAGACTGCTGAACGACGGGCCGTGGGCAGCCGGATTGCGCGCCGCGATCGGGGCGGTAGTGACGGGCGAGCTGGTCGTTTCCATGCTCGATTATCTGCGCACCATTCGGCCACTGTAGGACGGTGCGCACAGCAAGTGCCGGTGCCAGCCGATGGTTGAACGGGCGACCACCGACGAGCATCCAGCAAACAAACCTGGGAGGTTCCATGAGCATCACCACCATCATCCTGATCGTTCTTCTGCTGATGCTGATCGGCGCCATTCCGGCATGGCCGCACAGCCGCGGCTGGGGCTACGGCCCAAGCGGCGGGCTCGGACTGGTGCTGGTGATCGTATTGATCCTACTGGTCATGGGCAAGATTTGATGGGGTCGACTGGCCCGCGCAGCGCGCGTGACCGGTTGTTGATTGCTTGGCTGGGGGCCAGCCTGGGGCTGCTCGCCGCCTGCGGTGACATCGCGAAACTGCCGGTCGCCGCCGGAATCGGTCCCAATCCGACCCTGCCCGCGCCGAACCGGTCGGTCATACCAACCGTCAACATCGCACCAGCCACTGGCTGGAGCAAGGGCGGCATGCCGACTCCGGCCGCCGGACTTGCGGTGAACGCATTTGCCAGCGGGCTCGATCACCCGCGATGGCTTGCCGTGCTGCCCAACGGCGACGTGCTGGTGGCCGAATCGAATGCACCACCCAAGCCCGAAGATGGCCAAGGCATCAAGGGCTTGGTGATGAAGTGGGTGATGAAACGCGCGGGCGCCGGTGTACCGAGTGCCAATCGCATCACGCTGCTGCGAGACTCCGACGGCGATGGCAGGGCCGATGTCCGGTCGGTGCTGCTGCAAGGCCTCAACTCACCGATCGGCATGGTCCTGGTCGGCGACTCCTTGCTGGTGGCCAATACCGACGCCGTGATGCGTTTTCCGTACAAACCGGGCGAATTGACGATCACCGCCGCGGGTACCCGGCTGGCCGACCTTCCGGCCGGCCCGCTGAACCATCACTGGACCAAGAACATCATCGCGAGCCCCGACGGCAGCAAGCTGTATGCGGCGGTCGGCTCGAACAGCAACGTCGCCGAGAACGGGCTGGATGCCGAGGTCGGCCGCGCCGCGATCTGGGAAATCGATGTGGCCAGCGGTGCCGGCCGCCTGTTCGCAACCGGGTTGCGCAATCCGGTCGGCATGGCATGGGGTCCGGATGGCAAGACACTGTGGACGGTGGTCAACGAGCGCGATGAAATCGGCAGCGACCTGGTTCCGGACTACCTGACTTCGGTCAGGGATGGCGGCTTCTACGGCTGGCCCTGGTCGTACTTCGGTCGACATGTGGACACCCGCGTCGAACCGCCACGCAGTGACCTGGTGGCGCGGGCGATCGTGCCCGACTACGCGCTGGGGCCGCACACGGCCTCACTCGGACTGGCCGTTTCCACCGGCACCAGTCTGCCTGCGCCCTATGTCAACGGCATGTTCATCGGCCAGCACGGCTCGTGGAACCGCAGGCCGCACAGCGGCTACAAGGTGATCCACGTTCCGTTCGAGGGCGCCCGACCATCGGCTGCGCAGCCGCAGGACGTGCTGACCGGCTTCCTCAGCGCGTCGGGCGAGGCCATGGGCCGGCCGGTTGGCGTGGCACTCGATCGCGGCGGCGCCTTGCTGGTGGCCGACGACGTGGGCAATGTGATCTGGCGCGTCACCCGCGCGCCTTGAAAGTCTGCGCAGATTGCTGAAGCAGCTCAGCGATCGGCGCCGCGGCGCAACATCGGCTCAGATCTCTTCGGTCACCGGCAGCGGAGACCGTTCGCGAACCAGCTTGACGAATTGTTGGCACGGCACCGGCCTGCTGAAAAGAAAGCCCTGATAGGTGTCACATCCCAGGGTATGCAGGCAGTTCAGCTGCCCCTCGGACTCGACCCCTTCGGCTGTGACCGACATGCCCAGGCTCTGGCCGAGCTGCACGATGGTGCTGACAATCGCCTTGTCGGCCAACTGACCGGGAAGGTCCTTGATGAACGAACGATCGATCTTCAATTCGTCGAGCGGAAAAGTCTTCAGGTAGCTCAGCGACGAATAGCCGGTCCCGAAATCGTCGATCGACAAGGTCACACCCAGCGCCTTCAACTCGTGCATCTGCGCCAGGCCTGCGTCGGCATCGTCCATCAACATGCTTTCGGTCAATTCGACCACCAGCTGGCGCGCCGGCAGGCCGCTGGACAGCATCGCCTTGCGCAGGTTGGCGCGCAGCTGGCCGGATGAAAATTGCAGCTTGGCGACATTGACCGCCACCTTCAGCTCGCCGAGCCCTTCCGTCACCCAGCCGGCGGCGTCGGCGCAGGCGCGCTCGATCACCCACTGACCGATGGTGGTGATCAGTCCGAGCTCCTCGGCCAGCGGAATGAATTGCAGCGGCGGTACCAGCCCGCGCTCCGGATGCTGCCAACGAACCAGGGCTTCGGCGCCGGTCACCCGCCCGGTCGACAGGCACACCTTGGGCTGGTAGTGAAGCACCAGCTCGTTGCGCGACACTGCGCCGCGCAGCTGCGAACCCAGGGTCAGCAGTTCGATCGATTTGGCATTCAGCTCCGACGAGGCGAACTTGTA
>JANNNE010000160.1:0-46654 GCA_031398385.1 Ideonella sp. | reverse complement strand
CAGGGCCCCGAGCGCCGGGGCATGCTGCATTGCGTGGTTGAGTTGCCGAATCTGGAAGGTCGCAAGATACACGCCGTCTGTGTGCACCTCGGCCTGCGGGAGGGGCACCGGCGGCGCCAGCTCGAGTTGCTGGCAACGATGCTGCGCGATGAAATCCCGGAGGATTCAACCGTCATCGTGGCCGGTGATTTCAACGACTGGCGGCGGCGCGCCAACGGGATCCTGCGTGACAGTGGTCTGCAGGAGGTGTTTCACTCGGCCAATGGCCACTCGGCGCGCAGCTTTCCGGCGCGCTTCCCGATGCTGCAACTCGATCGCATTTATGTGCGCAACGCGGCGCGGCATCGGCCGATCAATCTGCACCGCCATCCGTGGTCGCGTTTGTCCGATCACGCGCCGCTGGCTGCCGAGGTGACGCTGTGAGGAAAGCTCAATGGACCGCCGGCAACAAGGTCACCTTGCTCGAGAACGGCGAAGCGTTTTTCCCGCGCGTGTGCGAGGCGATTGCCGCCGCGAAGAAAGAGGTCCTGCTCGAGACCTTCATCCTGTTCGATGACAAGGTCGGCAAGCAGTTGCACGCCGCCCTTTTGACCGCAGCGCAACGCGGCGCCGAGGTCAGCGTGATGGTCGATGGTTATGGGTCGCCCGACCTGTCCGCGCAGTTTCTCGGCAGCTTGACCGAAGCCGGCGTGCGCTTTCGCTCGTTCGATCCGATGCCACGTTTGTTCGGCATGCGCCTGAACGTGTTGCGGCGGCTGCACCGCAAGCTGGTCGTCATCGACGGCGAGCGCGCGTTCATCGGTGGCATCAATTATTCGGCCGATCACCTGGACGATTTCGGTCCGCAGGCCAAGCAAGATTATTCGGTCGAGGTCGAAGGGCCGATCGTTGCCACGATGCACCAGTTTGTGCGCGTGGCGGCGCGTGTGGTGCAGCCGAGCCGGCGCTGGCTGCGGCGCCCGGTGGTCGCCACCCAGCAAATCGCAGGCAATGCGCAGGCGCTGTTCGTCACGCGCGACAACCGCCACCACCGTGACGACATCGAACGCCAATATCGCCTGGCCCTGCGTTCGGCGCGCGAGCGCGTGATCATCGCGAACGCCTATTTCTTTCCGGGCTACCGGTTCATTCGTGAACTGCGCAAGGCGGCCCGGCGCGGGGTCGAGGTGATCTTGATCCTGCAGGGCGAGCCGGACATGCCGATCGTCAAGCAGGCTGCGTCCACGTTGTACGAAAACCTGATTCGGGCTGGTGTGAAGATCCATGAATATTGCCGCCGGCCGCTGCACGGCAAGGTGGCGGTGGTCGACGACGAGTGGGCCACCGTGGGCTCCAGCAACCTCGACCCGCTCAGCCTGTCGCTGAACCTGGAAGCCAACCTGGTGATCCGGGACCGCGAGTTCAATCGTGGCCTGACGGAGCGTCTGCAATACCTGCTCGACAACGAGTGCCGCGCCATCCAGGCCGATCAGCTCGAACCCTCGAGCCGCTGGACGGTATTCCGCAACATGCTGGTATTCCACTTCCTGCGGCACTTTCCGCGTTGGGCGCCGATGCTGCCGGCGTTCGGGCGCAGCACTGCTTCGCCGGTACGGCTCTGAGGACCGAGACGATGAGCGCCGATCAGCAGTCCATTTCGCGCGCGGGCGCGCAGCGTCGCGGTTCGTGGATCGACCGGGTCCGGGCGATCCAGTCCAAGCCCTGGTGGCCGTGGACCAAACGCGTGCTGGTGCTGCTGTTCTTCGCGGTGGTCGCCGCCCTGTTGATCCATCAAGCGTCCAAGATCGACTGGAGCAAGGTGGGAGCGTCGATGCGCGAGCAGACGGCGCTGTCGCTGGCGCTTGCTGCGTTGCTGGCCTTGTGCAGCCACGCGGTCTACAGCAGCTACGATCTGTTCGGCCGTCGGGTCACCGGGCACAAATTGCCCACGCTGAAGGTGATGGCCACCACATTCGTCAGTTATGTCTTCAACCTGAATGTGGGCATCCTGATCGGCGGTCTCGGGTTTCGTTATCGCCTGTATGCCCGACAGGGACTGCAGGCCGAAATGACGACCACCGTGATCGCGATCAGCATGTTGACCAACTGGCTGGGCTTCCTGCTGCTGGGTGGTGTGTTGCTGGCGGTGATGCCCCCCGAGCTCCCCGACGACTGGTTGATTTCGGGTGGCAGCATGCGGCTGGTCGGCATCGCGATGATCGGCCTGGCGGCCGCGTGGCAGCTGGCCTGCATGTTCTCGCGCCGTCGCGAGTGGCAGTTCGGCGAGTCGACCATCACCTTGCCGCATGGGCGAATGGCTGCCTTGCAGTTTCTCGTTTCGGCGATCAACTGGAGCCTGATGGGCGGCATCGTCTACGTGTTGATCGGCGAAGGCATCCCGTACCTGGCGGTGTTGCAGACCTTGCTGATCGGCGCGGTGGCCGGGCTGATCATCCGCGTGCCGGCCGGGCTTGGCGTATTCGAGGCGGTGTTCGTCGGTCTGCTCGGTTCGCAGGCGTCGAGCTCGGAGCTGATCGGTGCGCTGCTGCTGTACCGTGCCTTCTATTACCTCGGACCGCTCGGATTGGCGCTGTTGCTGCAGTGGTGGGTCGAATCGAATGCCAGCGAGTCCGATGCCGGCGTGCCTGAAACATCGCAGACTGCCACCGCAGCAACGGGCGCAGCCCCTTGCTGATCGACTGGCGCCGCTGCCCGCCTCAGCTGCGTAGCCGATAGCCGGTTCGGAAGATCCAGATCACGGTAGCCAGCGCGACGAACAGGAAAGCCAGCGTCATGCCCAGGCTGACCGCAACCGGAACGTCGGCCGTGCCGTAGAAGCTCCAGCGGAAGCCGCTGATCAGATAGACCACCGGATTGAACAAGGCCACGGTCTGCCAGAACGGCGGCAACATGCCGATCGAATAGAAGCTGCCGCCGAGGAAGGTCAGCGGTGTGACGATCAGCAGCGGCACGACCTGCAGTTTCTCGAATCCGTCGGCCCAGATGCCGATGATGAAGCCGATCAGGCTGAAGGTCACCGACGTCAGCACCAGGAACATCAGCATCCACACCGGATGCAATATCTGCAGCGGAACAAACAGCTCGGCGGTCGCCAGGATGATCAAGCCGAGCACGATCGATTTGCTGGCCGCGGCACCGACATAGCTGACGACGATCTCGACCCAGCTGACTGGAGCCGACAGCAATTCGTAGATGGTGCCGCTGAATTTCGGGAAATAGATGCCGAACGAGGCGTTCGAGATGCTCTGCGTCAGCAGCGACAGCATGATCAGCCCGGGCACGATGAAGGCGCCGTAGCTGACGCCTTCGACCTCCGGAATGCGCGATCCGATGGCGGCGCCGAACACGACGAAATACAGCGAGGTCGAGATAACCGGCGAGATCACGCTCTGCATCAGCGTGCGCCGCGTTCGTGCCATCTCGAACAGGTAGATCGCGCGGATCGCATGGAAGTTGAGCTGATTCATGCGTTGTCCTTGACCAGGTCGACGAAGATGTCCTCGAGCGAGCTTTGGGTGGTTCGCAGATCCTTGAACGGAATGCCGGCGTCGCCGAGCGCCTTCAGCAACTCGCCGATGCCGCTGGGTCCGCCCTGCGCGTCGTACGAATAGGTCAGGCTGGCGCCGTCGTTCGACAAGGTCAGCGCAAAGCCGGCGAGTTCGGGCGGAATGGCCTGCAGCGGCTGCTGCAAGTCAAGCGTCAGCTGCTTTTCGCCGAAGCGCCGCATCAGCTCGACCTTGTTCTCCACCAGAATGATCCGGCCCTTGTTGATGACGCCGACCCGATCGGCCATCTCCTCGGCCTCGTCGATGTAGTGGGTGGTCAGGATGATGGTGACGCCAGTGGCACGCAGTTCGTGAACCAGCGCCCACATCTCGCGCCGCAGCCGCACGTCGACACCGGCGGTCGGCTCGTCGAGGAACAGGATCTGCGGCTCGTGCGACAAGGCTTTCGCGATCATCATGCGCCGCTTCATGCCGCCCGACAGCGTGATGATCTTGTTGTCCTTCTTGTCCCACAGCGTCAGCTCGCGCAGGATCTTCTCGATGTGGGCCGGCTTCGGCGGCTTGCCGAACAGGCCACGGCTGAACGATACGGTATTCCAGACGGTCTCGAAGGCGTCGGTCGTCAGCTCCTGCGGCACCAGGCCGATCAGCGAGCGTGCGGCGCGGTAGTCGGTGACGATGTCGTGGCCGTCGACCAGCACCTTGCCGGAACTCGGATTGACGATGCCGCACAGGATGCTGATCAAGGTCGTCTTGCCGGCGCCGTTGGGGCCCAGCAGCGCGAAGATCTCGCCGCGCCTGATCTGCAGATCGATGTTGCTCAGCGCGGAGAAGCCGCTGGCGTAGGTTTTCGACAGCGCGTCGATGGTGATCACATTGGGCATGGCCGTGACGATAGCGCGAGACCGGCTCGTGTGTCGTCAGGCGGCCGGCGTCGCGTCCGGCGTGGCCGGATTCGGATCGGCCATCGCCTTGCGTCTGACCGTCGCGATGTGCCCGCGCAGCGAATACAACTCGTCGACGTAACTGAGCGGCACATGCACCTCGGCAACCTTCGCGTCGATGAGGTCGAGATCGGCGGTCAGCTCAAGCGCGGGGCGCCGTCCGATCTCGTTTTCCAGCGCCTGCAGTTGCGCATACCAGCGAAACACGCGTGACCGGATGCGGAACTCGTACAGCGGTGGCACCACGCGCGACAGCGGGATCAGGATCGCGATGATCGACACCAGCACCACCCACATGCGGTCGATCAGATTGGCGGTCCAGAACGGCAGATAACGCTGCAGGACCGGTGGTCCGTTGCGATAGAAGCGTTCGGCCTCGGCGGCCAGCGAGTGCTCGGTACTGCCGGCTTTCGGAAAATCGCCCTTGCGCGAGAACCAGCCCGCTTCACTGTGGATCGTGCTGGCGGCCTGCACGAAGAGCTGTATCAGGGCCGGATGAACATCCTTGCGTGCCAGCATCGTGGCGGTTGGTGCCACCAGCCGCACGTCGGTCGGTGGCTGGTCCAGTGCCAGATCGACGACCCCGCGCGGCAGCACGATCGGGCTCAGGAAGTCGAAGCGCCGTGAATAGGCCTCGGCCTGAGAAAAGTCCATCAGCCGGATGCCCGGCGTCTTCAACAGCATCTGCACCATCAGCGATTCCGGCGCCGACGCGAACACCAGCGCATCGGATTCGGCGCCGAGCAGGCTCATCACCGCCGGGGTCTGCGGTTGACGCAGCAAGGTCAACGCCTTCGGTTCGATCGCGTTGGCCTCCAGCATCGTCTGCATCAACTGCGGAACCCCACTCCCCGCGGCGCCGATGTTGACCCGCCAGCCGGTCAGCTGATGAAGGTTGGCCAGCGTGCCCTCGGTCGCGTCGGCTGCCGGGGCTGGCGTGGTCAACAGGCGCCGGGCGCTGTCGTCGCGGTAGAACAGCCACACCGGTTCATAGAACAGGCTGCCCAGCGACACCAGGCGGTCGTTGCCGGACTGATCGTCGGCGCGTCGGCGCGGGGCAGCGGCACCTCCCTGCACGAACGCCAGGTCGACGCCGGAGGCTGGATCGTTCAGCAAGTTCAGATTTTCGGCGGCGCCTTGCGTGGTGCGCAATTCGACGGTGATGCCGTGCTCTTTCAGCAGGGTCTGGTACCGCTTGCCGAACTCGGCGTAAGCGCCCTGATCGGCGCCGGTGGCCAGAACCACCCGCTTCGGCGGGGTCGGATCGAGGATCCAGTAGGCGACGACCAGCAGCGCCACCGCAATCGCGATGAACGGCCCGGCGGTCAGCAGCAGATCGCGCAGCGACAGCAGGGTGGTTTGAATAACCTTGGGCATTGGACGGGAAAGTTGCAGCTCGAACGATAACCGCAGCCGTTGAAAGTCCGGCAGATGCCCACATCTGAATTTCCTGTCAGGATCCGGACTGCCCATGAATCTGTCGTCGCTGCTCGCGGCTCTTCCCCTCGCGCTGGTCTGCGCCGGCGTCGCCTGGTTCGCGGTCTGGATGTGGTCGCAGCCGTGGCGGCTCGGGCGTCGCCGCGCGGCGCTGACGGCGCGGCCGTTTCCGTCGGCGTGGCGCAAGATCCTGCGCAACCGGGTGCCGTTGTACCGGCGGATGCCGGCCGAACTGCAGCGTCAGTTGCGTGGGCTGATCCAGGTCTTCATCGCGGAAAAGCCGTTCATCGGTTGCCGCGGCCTGCAGGTCACCGACGAGATCCGCGTGACAATCGCGGCTCAGGCCTGCCTGCTGCAGCTGAACCGCCGGCGTGCCGAGCTGTTTGCCGATTGCCGTCAGATCCTGGTCTATCCCGGCGCTTTTGTCGTTGACCGGGTCGATCCGGTCGGAGGTGGCGTGATGCGCGACCAGCGCCGTGCCATGCTCGGTGAATCGTGGTCGGCCGGTCAGGTCGTCCTGTCGTGGGCCGACAGTCGTGACGGGGCGGCGGTTGCCGACGATGGCCAGAACGTGGTGATCCACGAATTCGCGCACCAGCTCGACCAGGCCAACGGCGTGGCCAACGGGGCGCCGCCGCTGCCATCGCGGGCGCGCCATGATCGTTGGGCTCGGGTGATGGCGTACGAATTCGACCAGTTGCGCGCACGCGCTGCGGGCGGCGAACCGGCCCTGTTCGATTTCTACGGGGCCACCGAACCGGCCGAATTCTTTGCCGTCGCGAGTGAGGTCTTTTTCGAGCGACCGGCTCCAATGGCCGCCGGACATCCGCAGCTCTACGCCGAACTGGCAGCGTATTACCGGGTCGATCCGGTCAACTGGTGATTCAACTTTTTGGCTCAGCGGCCGATATGCAGCTACCACTGCCCATCTGCTGCCATGTCGAAATCAGTCCAGTCGGCCTTGCCTGCCCAGAACAACTTCGATGCCGAGGCGCAACGGCTGGCCGCGTTGCACGCCCACGGCATTCTCGATAGCGCGCCTGAACCCGATTTCGATGCGCTGGCGCGGATGGCGGCGCATCTGCTCGACGCACCGGTCGCCTTCGTCGGCCTGCTCGATGTCGACCGATTCTGGATCAAGGCCGGCATCGGCCTCGATTCTCCCGGACGGCGCCGCGATGTGAGCCTGTGCGCCTGTGAACTGACGGCCTGCGGCGTGCCGGTGGTCGTCGAAGACCTGACCCGTACCGATTGCTGTGCGGTGCTGGCGGCGCTGCCGGAACCGTCAACGCTGCGCCTATTCGCCGCCGCGCCGATCGTCGACAGCGCCGGCCATCTTTTGGGAGCCGTCGGGGTGTTGGACGAAGCGGCCCGCACGCTCGATCAACGTCAATCCGACCACCTGCAGGATCTGGCTCAGCTGGCGATGACCGCGATGCTGGCGCGTCAGCGCGGCCTGATGCTGCAGCAGCTGGCGCAGACCGATCCACTGACCGGTGCCGCCGATACCCTGCAGTTCGAACAGGCACTCGAGGTCGAGCTGCGCCATTCGATGCGAACCGGCGAACCGTTTGCGGTGCTGCGGCTGGACCTCGACGGATTCGCCGACATCAATACCGCCTATGGACAGGCCGCGGGCGATGCGGTGCTGCGCGAAGTGGGTCGGCGTCTGCATCAGCAGGTCAGACACGGCGACCTGCTGGCGCGGCTGGGCAGCGACGATTTCGGCATCGTGATGCGCCACGGCGGACCGGCGCAGGCCAGGATGCTGGTGGCCCAGATCATGGCCGCGGTGCGCCAGCCGATCCAGCTCGGCAGCGCTGGCGAGGAGGTCAGCGCCGGCATCTCGATCGGCGTCGCCACCTATTCCGATGAGATCGCGTCGATCGGCGAGCTGCTGGCGTTGGCCGATGAGTCGCTCATACAGGCCCGCTCACTGAAGGAAAGCCGCTGGCTGGTATTCGGCAAATTGTTCAACGGCCCCGATCTGCGTCTGGTCGGCGCCGAGACAAGCTCCGCCTGCTGATCAGTACTTTTCGAGACAGGCTGCTCGGATGCCGACGCTGATCGGTGCGGCAGCTTGCCGCCACCGGTGATCCTGGACTACGCTGGGCGCTCAGATTCGAAGGGTCGCCCCATGCCTCACCAATCGAGCCTGCCTGGCCGTTGTTCGGCCTGTGGCGCCGTGCTGACCCGGCACGAGCAATTTTCCGGCGGCGTGTGCAACGACATCGGCTGCCGACGGCGGCGCGTCGACGAACAACTGCGCGCCGAGATGTCGGAACTGGCGCTGTTGCGCGACGCGCGGGCCACCCACGCCGGCATGCTCGAGCTGAAATCCGCTCCGGTCATCGCCCTGAACTGGTATGAACCTGGGGTGGGGCCGATCCCGCCGCAGCAGCGGGAGGCCTTCCGACTGCATCTGATGGCGCTGCAATCCGACGTCGACGCGATGATCGCGGAGGCGGCAGCCGCCGATCCGGACGAGGCCGCTGCCGCGTTGTCAGTGGCGGCATCACCGAGCCAGCCGGCCGATGTCGAACCGCTGCTCGGCAATGTCTGCGGGCGCTGCACCGGCTTCTGCTGCCAGGACGGTAATGGCCGACACGCATTTCTCGATGCCGCGGCGATGCTGCGGGCACGGCTTGCCCACCCAACTGCCACGCATGCCGACGTGGTGGACGGCTACCTGGCCGATATCCCGGACGAACATCAGGACAATTCCTGTGTCTATCACGGACTGCGAGGCTGTGTGCTGCCGCGCAACCGCCGCAGCGACCTGTGCAACAGCTGGGAATGTCCACCGCTGGTCAAGGCCCGGGAGTACACGCAGTCGGCCGGTGGAACCAGCCTGTTCGTGGTGCGCGGGCGTCCCGGGCAGGCGCCCTTCGCGGCGGATTTTCTGCCGTCGATCGATCCGGATCGAAATAATGGGCATTGAGGCGTCTTTTCCGGGGTGCCGGGGCAGCATGGCTTGCGAGAATCGACCCGATGGATTCCCTGGAGCTTGCAAGCGAGGTCGCCGACCCAGCCACTGAACCCGCTGCGGGCGACGCTACCGCGACCGCGGTCATCGAGGAAACGCCCGAGCAGCTCGCTGCCCGATTGGGCGCGCAGGCTGCTGCCGATGAGGCCTCTGAACGCGAGGCGCAGCTCCAGAAACTGTTGCAGCGCATGCAGCAGAACGCCGATTTTCCGTCGCTGCGGGATTCGATCCGCAGCATTCAGGGGATCGCTCGCTCGGACACCGCCCACCTGCGCACGCTGACCGAGCATGTGCTGGGCGATGTGGCGCTGAGCAACAAACTGCTGCGGATGATCAATGCCGCCTTCTACAGCTCGGTCGGCGGCGGAAACATCGACAGTCTGGCGCGCGCCGTCGCGCTGATGGGCTTCACGCCGGTGGCGATGCTGGCCAGTTCGCTGTCGCTGTTCGAACGCCTGCCCAAGGGCCCTGATGGGGCTCGGGTGCAGAAGGAGTTCGCGCGCGCCTTGTTGGCTGCGATGCTGGCGAACCAGTTCTGCCCGATCCGGCGCATGGAAGAAAGCGCCTATGTGGTGGCGCTGTTCCAGAACCTCGGAACCATGCTGGCCTGGATGCATTTCCCGCGGGAGGCCGCCGAAATCGAGGCGCTCGACCGGCAGGCCGACGAGCCCAGCCATGAATCGCTGCAACGGGCGTCACGCAAGATTCTCGGCATCAGTTACGAAGATCTGGCGATCGAGGTGGCACGCACCTGGGGCTGGCCGGAATCGCTGCAGGTCTCGTTGCGGCGGCTTGAGCCGGTCGACCCGGAACGTGCCGCTACGCCGGACGAATACCTTCGGGTTGTCTGCACCGCGGCCAATCGATTGGCGCCGCAGATCGAGCAGATGGACGATCCGGCGGCGCTCGAGGCTTGCCTGAACCAGTTCGAGACGACCTACGGCATCCCGATCAGCCTGGCCGCGGACGAATTGCCGGGGATGGTCGAACGGGCGCGCAGCACTTGGGCTGATCTGGCGTTGGTGCTCGGGTTTGCCAAGCTGAAGCCGCCCGCGACCAAGACGGCGGCGTCGGGCAAGACGCCGACGCGGGGGGCGGCTGGGCAGACGGTGGAGAGCCAGAAGGCGGCTCCGCGGGCGGCAGCGCGACCAACGCCGGTGGCGCGGCGCAGCAACCCGGCGGTGGCAGCCGCGCTCAGCGTGGCGCTCGGGGCCATCAGCCAGCGTGCGATGTCGGAGGCGCCGCTGTCCGAGGTGATGCAGCAGGTGATGGAACTGCTGCGCGAATCGATGGGATTGCAGCGCGTCATCGTCTGCCTGCGCGACGAAGCGACCGGCGAGCTGGTCGGGCGCCATGGCGTGGGTGATCGGGCCGCCAAGCTGGCGCCGATCTTCCGCATCCCGATGCAACCGCCATCAGACCTGTTCGGCCTGTTGTGCAGCAAGCAGGCCGATACGCTGATTTCCGACACCACCGACGAGATCATCGCGAAGCGACTGCCGGCCTGGTTCAGGCAGCAGATCAAGGCGCCGAGCTTCGTCTTGTTGCCCCTGAGCATGGGTTCGCAGACCATCGGCCTGATCTACGGTGATCACCGTGAGGCCAACAGCCTGGTGGTCGACGACAACGAACTCACGCTGCTGAAGGCCTTGCGCAATCAGCTGGTGATGGCGATGCGCTTGCGCGGCCAGACGGGCTGATCGGGCATCCGTCGGCCGGCTGGCCGGGCTGCGGCGAATCGCAGCACAATCCTCGTTCGACAGGCTTGAATCGAGGATCGGAGACCATGAACAAAGCGCACAGGATTGCCGTCATCCCCGGAGACGGCATCGGCAAGGAAGTGATGCCGGAAGCGATTCGGGTGCTCGAAGCGGTGGGCAGACGCTTCGACATCGAATTCGAATTGACCCCGATCGAGTGGGCGAGCTGCGACTACTACCAGGCCAACGGACAGATGATGCCCGACGACTGGAAGACCCAGCTGCAGGATCGCGATGCAATCCTGTTCGGCGCGGTCGGCTGGCCGGACATCGTGCCGGACCACATCTCGCTGTGGGGCTCGTTGATCAAGTTCCGGCGCGAGTTCGATCAATACATCAACCTGCGCCCGGTGCGGCTGTTCGAGGGCGTTCCGTGCCCGCTGGCCGGGCGCAAGCCGGGCGACATCGACTACATCGTGGTGCGGGAAAACACCGAAGGCGAATACACCAACCTCGGTGGCGTGATGTACCCGGGTACCGATCGCGAATTCGTGATCCAGGAGGCGGTGTTCTCGCGTCACGGATCGGATCGGGTGCTGAAATATGCCTTCGAACTGGCGCGTTCACGACTGCGCAAACACCTGACCGTTGCCACCAAGAGCAACGGCATCGCGATCAGCATGCCGTGGTGGGACGGGCGGGCGGCCGCGGTCGGTGCCGACTATCCCGACGTGAAGGTGGACAAGCAGCACATCGACATCCTCAGCGCGCGCTTCGTGATGAGCCCGGACCGCTTCGATGTGGTCGTCGCGACCAATCTGTTCGGCGATATCCTGAGTGACCTCGGCCCGGCGACCACCGGCACCATCGGCCTGGCACCGTCGGCCAGCCTCAACCCGGAACGCAAGTTTCCGTCGGTCTTCGAGCCGGTTCATGGCTCGGCACCGGACATCGCCGGCAAGCACATCGCGAACCCGGTTGCGATGATCTGGTCGGCCGCGTTGATGCTCGATTTTCTGGGGCACCGCGATGCCCACGACGCCATCGTCAAGGCGATCGAGTCGGTGCTGGTGACCGGGCCACATACCGGTGACCTGGGCGGCAAGGCGTCGACCAGCGATGTGGGCAAGGCGATTGCCGCGTTGCTGGGCGGGTGAGACCATGCTCCGTAGGAGCGGCTTCAGCCGCGCTTGAGGGCTATAGGCGGGCCTGAAATCGCGGCTGAAGCCGCTCCTACACAACCGCCGCTACCCAACGACAAAGACTGCACAACCGATGGCCCGACTCCCTTTTGTCGATGCGGATACGCCCGGCGTCGATACCGAACTGTTTCAGGCGGTCCAGAAACGGCGCGGCGGCACGCTGCTCAATCTCGATCGACAGCTGCTGCACTGCGCGCCGGTGGCGAGCGGCTGGAATACCTATCTTGGCTCGATCCGCACCGGCGGCATCCTAGATGGCGGGGTGCGCGAACTGGTGATCCTGCTGGTGGCGCTACTGAACCGCGCACCGTATGAATTCGTGCAGCACGCGCCGGTCGCGCTGGCCGAGGGCGTGCCGCAAGGCAAGATCGACGGCTTGAGCGACTGGCGCCAATCAACGCTGTATTCGACACTCGAACGCGACGTGCTGGCCTACACCGAAGCGATGACCGTTGAGGTGCAGGTGGCTCAGCCAGTGTTCGACGCGGTGCGCGCCCATTTCAGCGATCGCGAACTGGTGGAACTGACCGCGACGGTTGCGGCCTACAACATGGTGTCCCGGTTCCTCGAAGCGCTGCAGATCGAGCCCGAATCCGACTGAACGAGACGTTTCAGGCGTTGGCCATCCGTTCCAGACGCACATCGCTGTGCGGAATCGTCATCGTCTCGTCGCGGCCGACCTCGATGCGGCGTCCGTCGGCAAGTTTGTACTCGAATGTGCCGGTCGGCTCCCACTGATCGGGCGTGGCGGACAAGGTCTCAACCATCGCCATGTGTTCGTAGCCGTGGACCACATAACGCTTGCCGTCACTGCCCTGGGCGTTGAAGCTCTCCAGCAGATGCAGTTTCTTTTCCATGGTGTTCTCCTTTCGGTTTCGTTCGGCAGCTTTCGAACAACGCCCGCCCGCCGATTTCGCCGCCATTTGGCGAGTTGGCAGTGCCGCGCTGGTAGCAGAACCGGCAAACCGGTCGAGTGGCGCAACGGGTGCGCATTCATCTTAGAACGATGCCACGCGCATGGATAGCCTACGCGGATGAAATCCGGCTCTCAAGTCGGGTTGATTGCGACCGCCCACGAACGCCTGCCATCGGCCAGAACTGGCAAGCTGTTTGCTGAAGGAGACGTTGGCCTAAACTGCGGGTCGAACGGATCGCCCAACGATGGGGCGCGTTTCGTCCTCCGGCATGATCCGGCGGCCGGTTTGGCTGAGCATTTCGAGTCAATCCAACCTGCTCGGCGACGGCGTGCGTGATGCGCTTGACCCGCGGCAGCACTGATCAAGTTTGCAATTCGACTGAAAGAACCCGTGATGAGCTTCGACTGGACCAACCCGTATCCGACCGTTCGCAGCCCGCTCATGGCGCGCAACGTGGTCGCGACCTCGCACCCGCTGTCGTCGCAGGCCGGCCTGCGCATGTTGCTGAAGGGTGGCAACGCGGTCGATGCCGCCATCGCGGCCGCGGCCGCATTGACCATCGTCGAGCCGATCTCCAACGGCCTGGGCAGCGACAACTTCGCGATCCTGTGGGATGGCAAGGAACTGCACGGACTCAATTCGTCCGGCGTGGCCCCGGCCACCTGGACACCCGAGTATTTCCGCAAGAAGTACGGCAGCGACATCCCGATGCGCGGCTGGGATTCGGTGACGACACCCGGTGCGGTGGCCGGCTGGGTCGCGTTGTCGAACAAATTTGGCAAGCTGCCGTTTGCCGACCTGATGGAGCCGGCGATCGAGCTGGCCGAGCGCGGCCATGGCGTCGGCGTCATCGTCGCTGACAAATGGGCCCGTCAGGTGCCGTTGCTGAAGGATCAGCCGGGTTATGCGCAAGCATTCATGCCGCGTGGGCGTTCGCCTGAGGCGGGCGAACGTTTTGTCTTCAAGCAGGCCGGTGCCACGCTGCGGCGCATCGCCGAGACCGAAGGCGAGGCCTTCTATCGCGGCGACATCGCCGCGAAGCTGGTGGCGCATTCGAAGGCCAACGGCGGCAGCATGAGCCTGTCCGATCTGGCCAACTACAAGCCGGAATGGGTCGGCACGATCAGCAAGAATTTTGCCGGCCACACGCTGCACGAAATTCCGCCGAACGGCCAGGGCATCGCGGCGCTGATGGCGCTGGGCATGCTCGGCCACCTCGATCTGGCCGGTCTGCCGGTCGACAGCGTCGAGAGCCAGCACCTGCAGATCGAGGCAATGAAGCTGGCCTTCGCCGATACCTACCGCTGGGTGGCCGACGCGCCGTCGATGACCGAAGTGACCCCGGCCGATCTGCTGAGCGATGCTTATCTGGCCGAACGCGCGAAGCTGATCGATCCGCGCCGTGCCACCGATTTCAAGCACGGCACGCCGCCGAAAGGCGGAACCATCTACCTGACCACGGCCGACGAGTCCGGCATGATGATCAGCCTGATCCAGTCGAATTACATGGGCTTCGGCAGCGGCATTGTCGAGCCCGAAACCGGCATCAGCCTGCAAAACCGCGGCTACGGTTTCTCGCACGATGCGTCGCATCCGAACATCGTGGCACCTGGCAAACGGCCGTTCCACACCATCATCCCGGGTTTCCTGATGAAGGACGGCAAGCCGCAGATGAGCTTCGGCGTGATGGGCGGCAACATGCAGCCGCAGGGCCATCTGCAGACGCTGGTGCGCATGCTGATCCACAAGCAGCAACCGCAGGCCGCTTGCGACGCACCGCGCTGGAAGGTCGCCAACGGGCTGTCGGTCGATTTCGAGCAGACCATGGACCCGGCGCTCCAGGAAGGCCTGAAGCAGCTCGGCCATCAATTCGAGCTGACCGCCGACAGCTACATGGACTACGGCAGCGGCCAGTTCATCTGGCGCCTCAGCGACGACATGGAAGACGGTTATGTCGCGGCCAGCGATTCGCGTCGCGACGGGCAGGCCGTGGGTTATTGAGCCTCACATCGTGGCACCGGAATCGACCCCATCAATGAACAGCGCGAGTGCGCTTGCCGACGCCATCGACCAGGCTGCGGCGGCCCTCGACGCGAGGGTCATCGCGTGGCGCCGTGACCTGCACGAGTTTCCCGAACTCGGCAACCGCGAATTTCGCACCGCCACCATCGTGGCCGATCACCTTCGCAGCCTCGGGCTCGACGAGGTGCGCACCGGTGTCGCTCACACCGGCGTGATCGGGTTGCTGAAAGGCGCGCTGCCGGGTCCGGTGGTGGCGCTGCGCGCCGACATGGACGGCCTGCCGGTGCGCGAGCAGGTCGACCTTTCGTTTGCAAGCAAGGCGATTGGCGAATGGAACGGCGAGGCGGTAGGCGTGATGCACGCCTGCGGACACGATTGCCATGTGGCGATCCTGATGGGAGTGGCGCAGATCCTGGCGGGGCTGCGCGCGCAGTTGCGCGGCAGCATCAAGTTCATTTTCCAGCCGGCCGAGGAACTGCCGCCCGAGGGCGAGGACGGCGGCGCGAAGATGATGATTGCCGAAGGCGCGCTGGAAAATCCGACGCCGGGTGTGATCTTCGGCCTGCACGTCACCTCGCGGCTGCCGACCGGTGTACTCGGTTATCGGCCCGGACCGACGATGGCGAGCAACGACCGGCTGAAGATCACCATCGAGGGCCGGCAGACGCATGGCGCGGCACCATGGGCCGGTGTCGATCCGATCGTCACCGCGGCGCAGGTGGTGCTGGGCCTGCAGACCATTGTCAGCCGCACCCAGGACATCACCCGCGAGCCGGCCGTCGTGACGATCGGCGCGATCCGCGGCGGCGTGCGCGAGAACATCATTCCCGACAGCGTCGAGATGCGCGGCACGATTCGCAGCTTCGACGAGAGCATGCGCGAAGACATCCACGAACGGGTCACTACCTTGGCCGAGGCGGTCAGCCGCGGTTCGCGGGCGGGCTGCCAGGTGTGCATCACGCGCAGTTATCCGGTCACGGTCAACGATCCGGCATTGACCGCGAAGATGGTGCCGACGCTGCAACGGGTGGCCGGCGACGACCGGCTCGAGCTGATTCCGAAGGTGACGGGTTCGGAGGATTTTTCGTTCTTCCAGCGGCTGATTCCGGGGCTGTTCTTCTTTGTCGGCGTGACCGCCCCCGGCATCGATCCCCAAACTGCGCCGCCGAATCATTCGCCGCGGTTTCAGGTCGACGAAGCGGGCCTGCAGCTCGGCGTTCGTGCACTCGCGCATCTGACCTGCGACTGGCTGGAAGCCGCGCCGGTCGTCAGGATCGAACCGATATCGGTTCCAATGCGGACATGATCCCGACCTCCGACGTCGACCCCACCCTCGAAGCCGCCATCAGCGCCGCGCAAGCACACGAATCCCCATGGCCCCGCGACCCGGAGGCCGACCCGACCGCCGGGCAGAACCGCTGGGGTGTGCACCATGACGATCCGCCGCCGTTCAATCGGCTGCGCGGACCGGTGCACCTGCGCGGGCCACAGGGGGGTGTGGTGCTGCGGCATGGCCGCGAGATCGCCGCCTGGGGCGAGCCCGATCGCGCCGACCTGACCTTCAGTGTCGCCAAGACCTACCTGGCCCTGCTGGCCGGGGTCGCGCAGCAACAAGGGCTGTTGCCGGACGAACACGCAGCCGTCTCGGAACGCCTGCCGGGCATCGGCTTCGACAGCGGCCATAACCGCGACATCACCTGGGCACAGTTGCTGACCCAGACCAGCGAGTGGGAAGGGACCAGCTTCGGTCTGCCGGACAGCGTTGACCGCTGGCGCAAGGTGGCGCAGGATCCGCGCGAGCCAGCCGGGCCGAAGGGCGGACGACGGCCGCTGCAGACGCCGGGCAGCTACTGGGAATACAACGATGTGCGCATCAACCAGTTGTCGCTGGCCTTGCTGCACCTGTTTGGCGAGGCCTTGCCGGAGGTCTTTCTGCGCGAGGTGCTGGCGCCGCTCGGCGGGGGCCACGATTTCGCGTGGCGCGGCTACGACGACTCGTGGGTCGAACTGCCGGGCCGCGGGCGGGTGCAATCGGTACCGGGCGGCACGCATTGGGGCGGCGGCGTGTCGATCAGCGCGCGCGACCAGGCTCGAATCGGCCAGTTGCTGCTCGATGGCGGACGCACCGACGGGCGCCAGCTGATCTCGCGCGTATGGCTCGAGCGCATGGCCGAACCCAGTCCGATCGCGCCGTTCTACGGCCGGCTGCTGTGGCTCAATCGCGATGGCAAGGCATTTCCCGGAGCCTCAACCGACGCGGTGTTCATGCTCGGCGCCGGCGGTCATTTCGTCTGGATCGATCCGGGCCTGGACGCCGTGATCGTGCTGCGCTGGCTCGATCCGCAACAGGCCCATGCGGTGATCCGCCAGTTCGCCGAGGCGCTGGCGCCATCCACGGCGTGAACACCGGCGCGCCGATCGACAGCAAGGTCTGGTGCAAACGGGTTATCGTGGCACTTGTCAAATCGACCGGAGACTGACGATGCCCATTCATGACTCGCGTCGCCGCGCGCTGCGTTCAACCATCGGGCTGTTCGTGCTGGCGGCAGTGGGTTTCGCTGCGCCCGGGTTCGCATCGGCACAGGCCGTGCGGGTCGCATCGAAGATCGATACCGAAGGGTCGCTGCTCGGGCAGATGATCATTCGTACGCTGCAGGCCGGTGGCATCAAGACCGAGAACAAGCTGCAGCTCGGCAACACCAAGATCGTTCGCGCCGCGCTGACCAGCGGCGAGATCGACATCTATCCCGAATACACCGGCAACGGCGCCTTCTTCTTCTCGGACGAGAAAAATTCGGCCTGGAAAAAACATGCCGATGGCTTCGCACGCGTCAAGCAGCTCGATGCGGAGCGCAACAAGCTGGTCTGGCTGCAGGCTTCGCCCGCCAACAACACCTGGGCCATCGCGGTGCGCCAGGATGTGGCAAAGCAGCACAAGCTCACGTCGCTGGCCGACCTCGGCAAATACCTTGCCAACGGCGGCCGGTTCAAGCTTGCGGCGTCGGCCGAATTCGTCGAACGATCGGATGCCTTGCCGGCCTTCCAGGCGGCCTACGGCTTCAAGCTGAAGCAGGACCAGTTGCTGACGCTGGCCGGCGGCGATACCGCAGTCACCATCAAGGCCGCGGCCGAGCAGACTTCCGGCGTCAACGCCGCGATGGCCTACGGCACCGACGGCCCGGTTTCGGCGCTCGGCCTGCTGATCCTCGACGATCCGAAAGGGGTGCAGCCGGTGTATGCGCCGGCGCCGGTGATCCGCGCCGAGGTGCTGGCCCGCGAACCGAAGATCGCGACGCTGCTGGCACCGGTCTTCAAGGCGCTCGACGGTCCGACGCTGCAGCGATTGAACGCACAGATCGCACTCGAAGGCCAGGACGCCGGCAAGGTTGCCGAGAGCTGGCTGAAAAGCAAGGGCCTGATCAAGTGACAGGTGGCGCGATGCCGGCGTCCGGCATCGCCCGTGACCGTCGGCGCGCCCCGATCCTGCAGCGCCGCGTTCTCGCGGTCTTGCTGGTCGGCGTGTTGCTCGCCGCCTGGCTGCTGCCGTTTCTGCGCGTGGCACCGAATCGCTTGTTGAGCGGGCAGGGTGTCTCGCTCGATGTCTTGCTCCGTGGCGGCTGGTGGCTGCTGCTGGTGCCGCTGCTGTGGTTGGTTTTCGCGGTCTGCTTGTCACCCGATCGAAAGGTCGACGCCTTGACCGCGCTGGCAGCGGCCAGCCTGCTGACCGGCCTGGTCGCACTGGCCGGTGCGGCGGCGGTGAGCGAGACGGTGACGACCACGTCGCTGGCCAGGGTCTCGCTCGGGGGTGGCTTCTGGCTGATGGGCTTGCTGATCTGGGCGATCGGCGCCGATGCATTGCAGCGTTGGCAGCCGGGGCGCCGCCTCGGCCTGCTGCTGCTGATCGGACCGGGCCTGTTGCTGGCCGGTGGTGCGCTCGATGGCCTGTCGTTGCTGAAGGAATTCGCGAACCGCCAGGATGTCTTTGTCGATGCGCTGTTGCGGCATCTGCAGCTGGTCGGTCTGAGCCTGTCGGCCGCGCTGGCCATCGGCCTTCCGCTGGGCTGGGTCGCGACGCGCTGGCCGCGTCTGGCGAGGACGTTGTTTGCCGGCCTGAACCTGATCCAGACCGTCCCGTCGATTGCCTTGTTCGGTCTGCTGATCAGCCCGCTGGCCTGGTTGGGCCAGAACTGGCCAGCCTCGGGGGTGCAGGGCATTGGTGTCTGGCCGGCGACAATTGCGCTGGTCTTGTATGCCCTGCTGCCGATCGTTCACGGTGTCAACGCCGGCATGCAGCAGACCCGGGCCGCGGTGCTGGAAGCGGCGACCGCGATGGGAATGAGCAGTCGCCAGCGCTTCTGGCAGATCGAGCTGCCGCTGGCGCTGCCGGTGCTGTTGTCGGCGATCCGTCTGACCACCGTCCAGCTGATCGGCTTGGCCGTGGTCGCTGCGCTGATCGGCGCCGGTGGTTTGGGCGCAATCGTATTCCAGGGCTTGGCGAGCAGCGCGCTCGATCTGGTCTTGCTTGGCGTCGTGCCGGTGGTGGCGCTGGCGCTGCTGGTCGACGCTGCATTTGCGTGGCTGGTCGAACGCCTGGAGCACCCCGGATGATCGAGCTGACGGCGCTGCACAAATCGTTCGGCGACACCTTGGCGGTCGACGGCGTGTCGCTGCGCATCGCATCCGGCAGCGTGACGGTGCTGATCGGTGCCTCCGGTTCGGGCAAGTCGACCTTGCTCCGATTGATCAACCGCCTGATCGACGCCGACAGCGGCCAGATCCGCATCGACGGCGAAGACATCCGCAGCCTGAATCCGGTCGCGCTGCGGCGTCGCATCGGCTATGTGATCCAGTCGACCGGCCTGTTCCCGCACTGGACGGTGGGCCGCAACATCGCCACCGTGCCGCGCTTGCTGGGCTGGCCGGAGCCGCGAGTGGCGGCGCGGGTCGACGAACTGCTGCAGCTGCTCGGCCTTGCGCCGGCGCAATTTCGCGAGCGCTTCCCGCACCAGTTGTCGGGCGGGCAGCAGCAGCGGGTCGGTGTGGCGCGGGCGCTGGCGGCGCAGCCATCGGTGCTGCTGATGGACGAGCCGTTCGGCGCCCTCGATCCGTTGACACGTGCGGTGTTGCAGGACGAGCTGCTGCGCATCCAGCAGACCGTCGGGTGCACCATCGTGATGGTCACTCACGATATCGACGAGGCGCTGAAGCTCGGTCAGCAATTGGTGCTGCTCGACCATGGCCGCGTCAGACAGGCCGGCACGCCGCTGCAACTGTTGTCCGAACCGGCCGACGCGATGGTGGTCGAGTTTTTCGGCCGCGGCACGCTTGGCCAGCGCCTGCTCGGTGTGCGCCGCGTCGCCGAGCTGATGCACGCGGGTGAGGTCATCGACGGTGTCCCGCTGCGACCCGACTGCAGCTTGCAGCGGGCGTTGTCGGAATTTCTGGTGCGCCGGGTCGAGGCCTTGCCGGTCGCCGATTCGGATGGTCGTCCACTCGGCGTGATCCGCTTCACCGACTTGCTGCGCGAGCCGCGATGAACCGACCCGGGTCTTCCGGTCGATCAGCGCCGATGCGGTGGTTGCTGGATCCGCTGAGCTGGGGGTTCGCCGCGCTGCTGCTGTTGGCCGCGGGCATGCCGCTGCTCGCACCGTTGTTCAGCGCGGTGTTCCCGGACCTCGATCGACCGGTCTTCACGCAGGATTCGTTTGTTGCCTTGCTGGTGGCGCACGCCGGATTGGTGGCAGCGTCGAGTGCGGCGGCGATCGCGCTGGGTGTCACTGCAGGATGGTTCGTCACCCGCCCGGCCGGTCGGGAATTTCGTCCGCTGGTCGAGATGCTGGTGGCTGTCGGCCAGACGGTGCCGCCGGTCGCAGTGCTGGCGGTGGCCGCGCCGTTGATCGGTTTCGGCGTCTGGCCGGCACTGATCGCGCTGGCGTTGTATGGCGTGTTGCCGGTCTTGCGCGGCATGCTGGCCGGCATCGAATCGGTGCCGGACGAGGTACTCGAGGCCGCACGCGGACAAGGCATGACCGACTGGCAACGCCTGCGCAGCGCCGAACTGCCGCTCGCGCTGCCGGCCTTGCTGGCCGGCATTCGAACCTCGGTGGTGATCAATATCGGCACCGCAGCGATCGCGTCGACCGTCGGCGCGCGAACACTCGGCTCGCCGATCATCATCGGCCTGGCCGGTTTCAATACCGCTTACGTTGTGCAGGGGGCATTGCTGGTCGGCGGGATGGCGATCCTGGTCGACGCGGCCTTCGACCGCTTCGGCCGGCATTTGCAACGCTGGCGAGCGCCGGCTTGATGGGGCGCTTCGGCATCCCCACGCCAGTCCGGTCTCGTCATTCGCGTTCTTTCTGCAGACGGCGCTGCGCCCGGCTGCGTGCCTTCCAGACGCCGAGCTGAGCGCGCCGTTCGAGAAAACCGGTCTCGTCGCGACGCGCTTCGCGCAGCAGTTTCTGGTAGTTGCGCAGCCGGTCGTCGTCGACCTCGGCGCGTACCCGACAACCGGGTTCGTCCTGATGCCGGCAATCGCGGAAGCGGCAGCCGGCTGCCAGCTGCTGGATTTCGCTGAACGAGGCGGCCACCGCATGCTCGTCGGCATCGGGGCGCAGCGCGCGCACGCCGGGCGTATCGATGATGCAGGCACCGCCGGGCAGGCGGAACAACGAGCGACTGCGCGTCGTATGTTTGCCGCGACTGTCGTGTTCGCGGACCTCGCCGGTATCCTGCACCGCAGCGCCGACCAGTGTGTTGGTGAGTGTCGATTTGCCCGCACCCGACGAACCCAGCACGACCAGCGTCTGCCCGGCCCGGGTGTACGGCTGCAGGCGGTTGGCGGTGTCGACATCGCGCGCGTCGACACACAGGATCGGCAGCGTCGTGCCGACCCGTTCGCGGATCGTCCGCTGGAAGCTGTACAGGCTGCGCGAATCGGCCACCGTATCGGCCTTGGTCAGCACGATCACCGGACTGGCGCCGCAGCCATGCACCAACGCGATGAAGCGCTCGATTCGGCGCGGACTGAAGTCCCGGTCCAGCCCCATCGCCAGCAGCACGCAGTCGACATTACTGACCAGTGCGTAGCGCAGGCCGTGGGCATCGCGGCGCACCAGTTGATTGACCGGGTTCAGGCGATGGTGCAGCAGATATTGGCCCTCGGCGTCTGCCGCGGCCATCACCCAGTCACCCACCGTCAGCATCGCCTGCGTCTCGGCCAGCCGGCGCGCCAGCAGCGGCGTCAGCGTGGCCCTGGACGTGGTTTCGCCGTCGTCGATGCAGATCGATCCGCGATGGATCTCCGTGACGCGCATTAATCGGCTGGTATTGGCATTGGCATGGCCGTCGCCGGTTTGTTGCATCAGTCGAGCCGTGAGTTCGTTGGCTTGGCTGATCAGCGGGGCAGTCAGCCCCATCGAGCGCAGGCGCTCGCAATCGTGATCGATCATATTTTTTCGTGACCTGTTCGAAGCAGCCGCGAACGCCGCAGCAACACCGCCGTGGTGGCCCAGCGGCGAGTGAATCGGAAAGCGATGCGGCGCAGCAGGCTGCGCGAAATTCAGGTCTCGAGGAGTCGTCGGGGCTCTTGCCGTGACGGCAGGAGCGAGGTCTTTCGACCTGGGTTCAGCTCAGGAAGAGCGAGTACTCGAACAATCCCCGGTGCGTCAGGCGCTGGCCGCGAGGAGGGCAATGTTTGTCGTCTGCATGGTCTGCCTCCTTGAGGTGGGGTTGTGGGGATGACGGCAGGACGCCGCCTTGAAGAAATGCGAGTTTGGCAGCGTCGGCGAAGTTCGTCAACGACTCGATTTCCATGCAGGCTTGTGGCGTCGATGGTGGGGATGGCAGCTTCCAGATGAAGAACGGCGGACTCTCTGCTCTGAAGTCTTCCGTGACCGGGAAACTTCCTACACCTGGTCGGCATCCGGGCCGATCGTCTGCGATGCGAATTGGCGCGATAACCGTTGCAACGGCGCATCGACAGGCGTCGCGGGTCGATACCCGTCGGCCGTTATCCGTGAATCTTCCAGGAGACTTCCATGAATGCGACAAGCGATACCGATGTCATCTCGTCAGACAAGGTCGAAGGAACATCGGTCTACAACAATGCCGGCGACAAACTTGGGTCGATCGACGATCTGATGATCGACAAGCGCTCGGGGCAGGTGCGATACGCGGTGCTCGAATTTGGCGGTTTCCTCGGCATGGGAACCGACCGTTATCCGCTGCCCTGGGACTTGCTGAAATACGACGTCGAGAAGGAAGGTTACGTGGTGCCACTGGACAAGGACAAGCTCGACGACGCACCGCGTTATCCGCACGACGCCATGCCGCCCTATACCAGCGATTTTGGTCGCCGTGTGAACGGCTACTACGGCATCGATCCCTGGTATTGAACCGGGCCGGTTGATCGGCAATTGAGGCAGACCTGCGCGCGCCGACGGTTGTGTCGCCGGCCGCGAATCTTCCATCTGGACCGATCCGACATGACAAGAAGGCAGAACTGTCGCATCACGGGACCGGTGCGTTATCGTGAAGGCGATGGCATCCTGATGTCGATTCCACTTCGCCCGTGCGAGGTTGAAGTAACTGAGTTCGATGCCACGATCAGCTGGGCCGATGGCTCGATGCGGGGTGCTGCAGCGGTATCGCTTGGCCAGTACGCGCGCTGGCGCAGCATCGGCTGGCTGCGCGCAGACTGATGCCGGAGCTCGACTGGCTGCAGTGGCCGGCGATGGTGGTCACCGTGTTGGCCGCCTGGCTGGTGGCGTCGAAGCGCGAAAAGCTTCGCTTTGCCGGTTTCTGGGTCTTTTTGCTGAGCAACCTGCTTTGGATTGCCTGGGGCTGGCAGACCGGTGCGATCGCCTTGATCGTGTTGCAGGTTTGCCTGGCGGCCATGAATATTCGAGGCGCCGTCAAGGCCGATCCATAGCGGCCCGCACAGGCACACGCTGGCCTTGTTCCGACCTCACTCGCAGCGCGGAAATCGGCATTCGCCCCACAGCGGTTGCAGGGTATCCTGCGCCCGTTGGCACGGGATCGATGTATTTTTTACCCGCACTTGCCGAACCCTTTCCGAAGGACCGACGTGACAACGAAACCTGACGACGATTGCTGCGGTGGCGAAGAAGACCCGGGAGCCAGTCTCGGCGATCCGGTTGTGTCGGACGCCATGCGTGGGGAAGCGCAGGCCGCTGCCGCGTCGTCCATGGAACCCGAACCGCGAGCTTCGACAATCGAGAAGGATGTCATGGCCAAACGAAACTGCGAAATTGTCGGCACTGTCACGTACCGAGAGGGCGATGGTGTCGCGATGGAAGTGCCGCAAGGTCCCTGCCAGATCGAGGTCACCGATCTCGATGCGACGCTGTCCTGGAGCGAAGGTGAAAGCCATGGCTCGGCGGCCATTTCACTGCAGGATTACCGACGATTCGTCTCCGAAGGCGCGTTGAAGATGGATTGAGATTCCATCTCAGACATCGTCGCGCCGTGGTTCGAACACGCGTTGCACGACGCCGAGAACCGCCCACGCCAGCAAGGCGCTGATGATCGCGGTCAACTCCCGGCCGAGGCCGCAGGCGATACCAATTGCCGCGGTCGTCCAGATGCCTGCCGCGGTCGTCAAGCCGAACACCTCCTTGTCGGCCTGGTGCTTGATGATGGTGCCGGCGCCGAGAAAGCCGATTCCGGCAATGATTCCCTGCATGACGCGGCTCATGTCGCCGATCGTCATGCCGGCCAGATCCGGAACCAGCACGAACAGTGCGCTGCCCATTGCCACCAGCATGTGGGTGCGCAAGCCGGCCGATTTGCCATGCCGTTCGCGGTTGTAGCCGAGCAGGCCGCCCAGCAGCGCTGCCAGCAGCAGGCGCACTGCCACCCGCGTTGCTTCACCGAGATCGGACAAATCGGTAAATTCGTCGCGCATGGCGGCGGCCACGAGTTCAAGCTGATCCATTGGCGGATTCAATCATCGGCGGCGCGAACACGACACTCGGCGTGCCTCCCAGCACAGGGCAATCAATATACCTGCCTGATATCGCAGCGTGGCGAGCGGCCGGTGATTGTTTGCAATGAAGGGCGGCGCCGGGCGGTTGGCGACGATGCGAGCCAGCGGTGAGCCATCAAGAACAGCAAACAGCGAAGATGCCGCTGGTGTGGTGGCTCAGCGCGGTTTGGCGCCGTCCAGCCGGGCAGACAGGTCGGCTCGCGCAGCCTCGTATTCGCGGCTCGCGGCGGCCGCATCGACCGGCCGATGCTCGAGCAGCGTCCACGGTCCCGAGGGCGATTCGCGATACGCGATGACGAGGTAGGTCTTGCCGGCGTCCATCACCGGTTTCCCTTGGGCATACCGTGAAAGGAGCAGCGAGTTGCCCGGCGTGGCGCCCGATGCACCGGCGATCGGCGTGGCGCGGATCTGCTGCCGCTCGCTGCGGCTGCCGGGATTCAGCACCTCGATGGCCTCGCAGCGCACCACGGCAAGCAGACGCTCACTGGCCGGGAACGGCTGCAATTCCCCATAGGTGTTGTCGGTGAACATGCGTTTCGTCGCTCCGGAATGGGTAGTTGCGGCCCAGGCTGTCACAGCGATGAACAGGCTGATCGCCGATACGACGCCGCGAGCGCCTTGCATGATCGGCCTCACAGCGACTGCGGCGGCGCGCCGACCCGCGGTACGCGCCACACCTTGGACAGTGAAAACACCTTGCGGTGTTTGCCGTTGATCATCACATCGATGTAATCACCCTCGACCGGGATGCCGTCGATCACGTGTTTCCAGCGCACCCGGAAAAAGCTTCGCCCGGCCACGATGTCGTAACCGGACTCCTCGAGCACCGCATCGGCAGGGGGTTCGGCCACCTGGGTCGCCAGCGCAACGGCGTCGGCAGGCGGCATCGAACGGTCGCAGCCGAGCGAGAGGAAATCGAGGTACCAGGAGATGGTGTCGCCGCTGGTGGCATTCAGGCGGATCGAGCAGGCGCTGAGCCGCGAATACACGCCGAAGGCCATCGGGGCGCCGTCCTTCGCACCCGTGTCACCCACCGGTCCGAGCTGCAGATGTTCGCCGAGTTCAGACGCATTCGCAGGCCGGCCGGCCGCCACGCTTTCACGTTCGAGGAACAGAAGATACCAGGCGTTCGCCCGTTCGATCGGCGATCCGGTGCTGCCGGTATTCTGATCAGCCATGGCTGCGTGCCTCGATGTCGAGCGCGGCATTGCGTGATCGGCGAACGCGCACGATGCGCGACGTGGCGTCGTCCACCGTCAACTCCACCCACAGGATGTCGGCTGCAAATTGCACCACCCAGGCCTTGCGATCGAACACCGGGCCGGGCGGCGGCAACTGGTCGACGATCGGCGCGCCGGCCACCAGTTCGACGATCCGCAACTCGGCATCCTGTGCCGCAAAGTGGTCCGGTATGCCGAATTCCGGCGCGGCCGCTTCGGCGACTGCAACAGCTTCCCGTGCATTCATGAGGCCTCCTGAATCACCCGCAGCGCGGCAATCTGGCGCGTCCTGCAATTGATCAGGAATTGAATGCGGGCCGGCAGGCGATGGTGGCGCTGCTGGATCACGGCGGCCAGGGTATCGTCCGGCCCCTCCTGCGACTTGATCGACTCGACACGTTTGCCGATCAGGCCGCTGGTGGCGCAGATGCGCAGCACGTCCTCGTCCGGCAGCGCCGCGTATTCGGATTCGATCAGTCGCTTCGGGTCATGAAAGAACTTGATCTGGCCGGCGGGATCGGTCTCGATCTTCAACTCGTTGAACTGATGCCAGGCGGCGAATCGCTCTTCGTGAACATGGCGCTTCAGCAATCCGTCCCAGCGCGACTCATCGTCCAGCGGCCGCAGCGTGACCTCACCACGCATCAAGGTCGACAGCAAGGTCTGCATGCGCGCCTTGGCGGTTGATTTCAGCGATCCTGGGTCCATCGTGGCGTTTCCTAGTTGAACCAGCCCGACAAGGTGTCGCCGATCGCGGCGCCAAGATCGGACAGCGCGTCACCGATCGATTCGAGTAGGCCCTTGGGTTCGATCGAACCGCCGCCGGAACCATACAGGATGGGTTTCATGTTGGTGTAGTGATCGACTGCCGTGGCAAAGAAGCAGTCGGGAATCTTTGCCGGGTTGAGGCCGGTCTTGGCCCAGCGCGTGTAGAACTTGCTGGCCAGCAACGGTGCTTCGGCATCCGGAATGGTTCGTCGGAACGCCAGCAGATAGCCGGTTCCGCGCGCAATCATCGCGTTGGCACAACTGGGCTCCCAGCCGGTCAGGCAGGTGCTCGAATAGAACAGGTAACGCGGCATGCTGGGCACGTTGCCCGCATCGCCGATCTGCGCATCGCCGAAACGCGGCGACGGCGTCATGTGGACGATGCTGCGCCACTCGGCCTTGTTGTAGGCGGTCTCGCCGGGGTCGTCGACGCCGATCGACGAATTGTCGCTTCGCTTGAGCACGTTGCCGTGGCTGGCCTGGTGAAACACATAGCTGTTGCGCAGCGCCGAGCCGTAGTCGGCCAACGGGATGGCGGGCCCGTTCTGGTTGGTCACCAGGGCCTTTGAATGGTCGACCCCGTTGAGGATCGCCGCCACCGCGGTGGCTTCCGGCAGCACGCCGGTCAGCGAGCCGGTTTCGGCGAAGCAGGGATGCCAGTACTTGAGCGTCAGGCAATCGGCGCGCTGGCCGACGTAGTCTTTCGGCGTCTTCTCGTACAGGCCCTTGTACGACACGTTGCAGGTGAAATAGTAGAAGCGCTTGTTCCAGGTTTTCCACAGGTCGTGGGGATGATCGAAGACCCACTCGGGCCGATTGCCGGTGACCGGATCGACGACCTTGCCTCCCCGCACCTCCAGGTTGCTGAGCTGCCCGCCAAGAACCATCGCGCCGTTGTGGCACAGCAGGATCGTCATGTTGGCCAGCGTGCCGTCGGGCACGTTGGTGGTGTCGCCGATCAACTCGACCTTGGCCTCTTCGGGTATGACGTCGGTCGGCGGCGTGGCGGCTGGCCAGGTGCTGTTGTGATCCGGCGTGACTTCGGGCTTGGACCAGCGGACGGTCAGCGTGGGCTCCGGTTCTGCGGGCGCCGGCCCGGGCGCGGGGCCAGGTCCTGGAGCCGGACCGGGGCCGGGGCCGGGTGCCGGGCCCGGCCCAGGCCCCGGCGGACAGTCGCAAGGCTCGACACCGTCTCCCGGGACTTTGGCCGAGTCGTCCCCCTCGACCGGCCCGCCAGCGGCCACATACGAGGCCACCCATTCGCGTCGCAGATCGGCCTGCGCCGGGTCGGTCGCGCTGAGCGGAATGCGCTTGCCATCCGGGCCGACGAACTCGGGGTGGTTGGCGTAGAACTGATCATCGGCCGCCTTGGTGGCGGCCGGATCGAGCGGGCGCTTCAGATCGGTCATGCCTTCGGCGAGCGATCGAGGAACACCTGAACGCCGTCGAGCCGCGAAATCTTGTCGCGTGGCGCGAGCTGGTCGTCATTGAGGATTTCGCCGGCCCAGGGCAATTTCGGGTCGGCGTCGAAGTCGCGTCCGTGTCGCAACATCATGCCGCAATAGACACGGATGTGACCCTCGCTGTACAGGCCGTAGGTTTCGGCGTGGCGGGTGCCGGTCTCGATCAGCTTGCGCATCGCCGGGTCGTCCAGCGGCTTGGTCTGCACCGGAAAATCCTGGCGCAGACGAACCAACAGCTGGGCAATGAAGCGCTGTTTCTGGTCGGCACCGAGCTGCTCGAACTGTTTCTGCGACATCGTCAGCAAGCTGTCCTCCTCGATCGGCCGGTCATCGGCGCGCCGGCCTCGCCATCCTTGACCACTGGACCCCCGGGCACGAATCTGCGAGTCCGCCACCTTACACGAGCGCCGATCTTGGCATCAAGCGCGATGGTGTCAAGACCGGCTGGTGTCGGGCGCGCCGATTCCCGGGCGATCCGGGAATTCTGTCGCGAAAAGATGGCGTGCGATGGCCTGTCCGCACAATCGATCCGCCTCGGCCCCGGTCTCACTCGACAAACAACAGCGCCGGATGTTCGAGGGTTTCGCGGATGCGCTGGATGAAGGCAGCCGCCTTGGCGCCGTCGACCACGCGGTGATCGAATGATGACGACAGGTTCATCATTTGTCGCACCACGATCACGCCGCCGCGAACCACCGGGCGTTCGACCATCTTGTTGACACCGACGATCGCGACTTCGGGTGAATTGATCACCGGTGTCGAGACGATGCCGCCGAGTTTTCCGAGGCTCGTCAGGGTGATCGTTGAGCCGGTCAGTTCGTCGCGGACCGCTTTGCCGCTGCGGGCCGCATCGGCAAGGCGGGCGATCTCGGCGGCGTTGCTCCACAAGTCGCCATGCTGGGCGTCGCGCAGCACCGGTACCATCAGACCGGCGTCGGTCTGGGTTGCCACGCCCATGTGGACTGACTGGTGCTGCGTCAGCACGCCGGCCTCGTCGTCGAACCAGGCGTTGACCATCGGAAATTCAGGAATCGCCAGCACCATCGCGCGGATCAGCAGCGGCAGCAAGGTCAGGCGGCCGCGCTGCGCGCCGAAGCGCTGGTTCAGTTGTGCCCGCAGCGCCTCGAGCTCGGTGACGTCGACTTCCTCGACATAGGCGTAATGTGGGATGCGGCGTTTCGAATCCTGCATCTTTTGCGCAATGCGTCGGCGCAGGCCGATGATCTTGATCTGCTCGGTGGCGCCCGGGGTCGATGGCGCACGGCGCGGCGGCGCAGCTTCTGACTTGCTCGCAGCGGCGCGGCGCGGCCCGCCGCGCTCGGCATGGGCGTCCAGATCGGACTGCATCACTCGGCCAGCCGTGCCGCTGGCGTCGACATCGCTCAGATCGATGCCGAGCTCCCAGGCGCGTGCGCGCACGGCTGGCGAGGCGATTGCCCGGGCCCCCGGCGCGGCTGTCTTGGGCGAGGCTGCCTGTTGTGCAGATGAATCGGCCGCTGCGGCCTTTCTCGTCGCCTTGGTCGATGCCGGTGCCGGTGTTGGATCAGGCCTTGGACCAGGACTCGGGCTCGTCCCGGATTGGTTCGTTGCAGCCGGCGCAGGCCCGGATGTCGATTGTTTGCCGGCAGCAGGCGCCGACGCATTCCCGGGAGATTTCCCATCGGCATCGATACCGGCATCGGCATCCGTCTCGATGCTGATCAGCTCAGCGCCGACCGCCAGCACCTCGCCGACTTCACCGCCCAGCGATGCCACCTTGCCGGCCACTGGCGACGGGATCTCGACCGTCGCCTTGTCGGTCATCACATCGGCCAGCACCTGGTCTTCAGTCACCGCATCGCCGACCTTCACATGCCAGGCGACCAGTTCGACCTCGGCGATGCCTTCGCCGAGATCGGGCATCTTGATGACGTGATGGCTCATCGCGATCTCTTGTTCTTTCTCATGCCCGTCTCAGGGTTCCATCACGCGTTTCATCGCCGCGGCGACCCGGTCGGGCCCTGGAAAATAGGCCCACTCCAGCGCATGTGGATAGGGGGTGTCCCAGCCGGTGACTCGTTCGATCGGTGCCTCAAGCTGATAGAAGCAATGCTCCTGAATCAGCGCGACCAGCTCGGCCCCGAAGCCGCTGGTGCGCGTGGCTTCATGCACGACGACGCAGCGCCCGGTTTTCTTGACCGACTCGATGATCGCCGGCAGATCGAGTGGCCACAAGCTGCGCAGGTCGATGATTTCGGCATCGATCCCGGCCTCGTTGGCTGCAGCCTCGCTGACAAACACCATCGTGCCGTAGGTCAGTACCGTCAGCTCGGCGCCGGCCCGGAACACCGCTGCCGATTCGAGCGGCACCGTGTAGTGGCCTTCGGGCACTTCGCTTGATGGGTGGGATGACCACGGCACGACCGGCTTGTCGTGGTGGCCGTCAAAGGGCCCGTTGTACAGCCTCTTCGGCTCGAGAAAGATCACCGGGTCGTCGTTTTCGATCGCCGCGATCAGCAGCCCCTTGGCGTCGTAAGGGTTGCACGGCATCAGCGTGCGCAGGCCGCAGACATGGGTGAACAGCGCCTCGGGACTCTGGCTGTGCGTCTGCCCGCCGTAGATGCCACCGCCACACGGCATGCGGATCGTGATCGGTGCGGTGAAATCGCCGCTCGATCGGTAGCGCATCCGCGCCGCCTCGGACACGATCTGGTCCGAGGCCGGGTAGAAATAATCGGCGAACTGCACCTCGACCACCGGCCGCAGGCCGTAGGCTGCCATGCCGATCGCCGAGCCGACGATGCCGCCCTCGGAGATCGGCGCGTCGAACACCCGCGACTTGCCGTATTTGGTCTGCAGCCCTTCGGTGCAGCGGAACACGCCGCCGAAATAGCCGACATCCTGGCCGAACACGACCACGTTGTCGTCGCGTTCGAGCATCACGTCCATCGCGGAGCGCAGCGCCTGGATCATCGTCATGCGCGTCATCTCAGGATCCCCCTGCGGCCTGGCGCATCTGATCCTGCAGATGAGGCGGCATGTCCTTGTAGACATCCTCGAACATGGTCGACAGTGGCGGAATGTGTCCGTCGCTCAGCGAGCCGGATTTCAGCGCCTGCTTCAAGGCGGCCGCGACCTCGGCGTCGAGTTCCTTGCGGGTCGCTTCGTGTTCGTCGTCGGACCAGATGCCCTGCACGATCAGGTGGCGCTTCAGCCGCTCGATCGGATCGCCGAGCGGGAAATGCTTGTAGTCGTCACCCGGCCGGTAACGCGACGGTTCATCGGAGGTGGAGTGCGCGCCGGCGCGGTAGGTCACCCATTCGATCAGCGTCGGCCCGAGGTTGCGCCGCGCCCGTTCGGCGGCCCATTGAGACGCGGCGTGTACCGCGAGGAAGTCGTTGCCGTCGACCCGCAGCGAGGCAATGCCCGAACCGACCCCGCGCGCCGCGAAGGTGGTCGACTCACCGCCTGCGATGGCCTGGAAGGTCGAGATCGCCCACTGGTTGTTGACCACGTTCAGGATCACCGGCGCGCGGTAGACATGGGCGAAGGTCAGCGCGGTGTGGAAGTCCGATTCGGCGGTCGAGCCGTCGCCGATCCAGGCCGACGCGATCCGGGTGTCACCCTTGATCGCAGAGGCCATCGCCCAGCCGACCGCCTGGATATATTGGGTCGCCAGGTTTCCCGAGATCGTGAAGAAGCCGGCCCGCTTGTACGAATACATCACCGGCAGCTGCCGGCCCTTGATCGGGTCCCCTTCGTTGCTCAGCAACTGGCACATCAACTCGACCATGTCGATGTCGTCGCGCACCAGCAGCAGGCCCTGCTGGCGGTAGGTCGGAAAACACATGTCCCCGGCATCCAGCGCCAGCGCGTGGGCCACCGCGATCGCCTCTTCGCCGAGGCACTGCATGTAGAAGGAAATTTTCTTCTGCCGCTGCGCGATCAACATGCGTGCATCGAAGGCACGCGTCTTCAGCATCGCGCGCAGGCCGCGGCGCAACAGATCGTTCGAAAGTTGCGGCGCCCATGGCCCGACCGCTGCGCCGTCGTCGTCCAATACGCGGATCAGGGTGTGCGCCAGATCGCTGGTATCGACCGGCGAGGTATCGACCGCGGGCCGCCGCACCTGACCGGCGGCCGCCACGTGCAGATAGGAAAAATCGGTGGCGTGACCAGGGCGCCCGGTCGGTTCCGGGACATGAAGGCGAAGCGGTTCGACGCTCATGCGGTCAGTTTGCACCGATATCGAAAGCCGCGCCAGTGCGCCGCCTCAATTGCCCGTGGTCTTCGACCCCTTCAGCACCATGTCTTTCCGCGACTGCTGCGCTGGCTGCCGCCGACCTGTACCGCGTCTGGCTGCCGCCGACGTTGATCGCCTGACTCGATCCCACCGCCAGTGAGTCTGATCCGCTGACCTGAACTGCACGGTTGCCTGCCACGTTGTCGTTGCCCTGGGTCGCCATGTCGGCTCCGGAAGTCCGTCTTGGGTCATCTTATGACGCCTGCATGCCAAGCCGGGACACCGCACCCCCCCCCCACAACACGGTGTCTGGCGCGGCGATGTTGGGGTAAGCTGGCTGCGTGCCACCGTCGGGACATGTCGCCTGGCGGAAATCGACATGCGGAGGCCCGCCTCATGACCATGCGCCGGATTGTCCTGATCGTGCTCACCAGCACGCTGCTCGTTTCATGCGCCTCGCTGGCGCCAACGCGGCTGCCACCGTTGGCGCAGGTCCTGCAGGAACAGGCGAGTGCAGGCCCGCTGCAGGTCGCAGAGGCGCGCGTCGTCACCGACAACGATGCCGCCTTCATCACCAAGCTGCAGGTGGTTGAAGCCGCGACGACCAGCCTCGATCTGGCGTACTACATCTTCTCCGACGACTATTCGTCGTCGCGGCTCAGCCAGGCCTTGATCGACGCCGCGAAACGGGGCGTCCGGGTGCGCTTGCTGGTCGACTATTTCCAGTCCTACAAGGACCTCGATCGTTTCAGCTGGCTCGAACAGCAAGGCGGAGGCCGGATCGAGGTGCGGTTCTACAACCGGCCGACGGTCGAGATCCTGAAAGACGCCGCATTCCTCACCTTGAGCTGCGCCGAGGCTGGCGTGGCCGCCAAACCTTGCGACCAGCAGAAGATCGCCCGGATCGATGCGTTTTTCGACGCGGCCGCAGGAACGCCGACGCTCAACCGTGCCTATGCCGGTTCGGGCATCTTCCTGTCCGGCCTGTACGGCAAGAATCCGCAGCTGATGTCTTATGCGGTGGCGCGCGGCCAGGATATCGACACCCAGGCCCTGGCGGCGAGCGCGCAGGCCGGCGACCCGGCCCGCACCGCGCAGATGAAGGAACTCGGCAAACTGTATTTCCGGGCGCGCTATTTCGGTGGCATCGAGGCCCTCGCGGCGCGTTTCAAGCTGGCCGTGGTGCGACTGGCGTTTGCCGAAGAGGTCAATCCGGTGTTCGATGCGATCAACAGCTACTTGCCGGTGACGCGCAAGAAGGGGCCACAGGCGCAGAAAGACTGGGATTACCTCACCGAGTTCATGCACCACAAATTTCTGCTGGCCGACCGCAGCACGCTGGTGCTCGGCGGACGCAATGTCGAGGATTCGTACCACATGAATCCGAACCCCTTGTCGGCCAAATATACGTTCATGGATACCGATGTCAGGTTGCAGCTGAGCGGTCCGGACACGGCCGTATCCGCCAGCTTCGATCGAATGTGGAATCTGAACAGCATGGTCGCGTCGCTCGCCGAGGTGAGGCAGCATGCGCCGAACGATCTGCTCGCAAACTTCGATGCGGTGGCCGCGGCCCAGGATGCCTGCAGCATGGGCAGCGATCAGGCCTGCGTCGACCGCGAACTGGATCGTCGTTTCGTCGCGCTGCCCGCGCGTCTGGCGCGTGTGGAGACCGAGCATCGCCGGCACCTGCAACGCTACCTCGCGTATCGACCGCCGAGCCCACCGGCACCGCTGCTGATCGATGCCGGCGCTCGCATTCATTACCTGGAGAACCTGCCGGCGGTGGCCGGGCGCCGGGTCTACGGCGCCCGCCTTGAACAAGAGGCTGCCTCGGGCAAGCACATCCATGCCACCTGGCGTGCCGCGTTGCAATCGGTTTGCGGCGCCAGCGACCACACGCCGCGCGATGTCGTGTTCCACAACGCCTATCTGTTCATGCCGGCCGGTCTGCTGCGCGACGTGGCGGGGATCCTCGATGGATCCCGGCCCTGCCCGGGGGTCACCTTGTCGCTGGTGACCAATTCACTGGCGACGACCGACCTGAACATCGTCAACCTGCTGGCAACCTGGCAGCTGAAGGCGCTGGCCGATCACCTGAAGGAGACACCTAAGGCAGGCGCGGCGGCCAGTCTGCGTTATTTCGAATACCAGCCGCTTGGCGGCACGCAGTTGTCGTTGCATACGAAGGTGATGATGTTCGATCGCGACATCTTCATCGGCTCGGCCAACGCCGATGTGCGCAGTTTGATGCTTGACAGCAACAACGGCATCTTCATCAGCAATGCACCGGTGTTCGCCGCGACCTACCAGCAGTTCCTCAGGCAATTGCTGGCCACGCCGACACGGGTGGCCGAGCAGACGGCGCTGCTCGGTCGCGACCAGGCGAGCCTGTCGATCGAGATGAATCAGCTGGTCGATCAACTGCTGGCGCGCTACGTGCAGGAGCGTCTGACCGCACAACAGCGGGTCGACCTGAAACTGCAGGTGCAGGCCACTGCCGCCCGGGTCTACGAGTTGTCGCGCCAGATCATGCGCGGTGACAGTCGGGCGGCCGATCAGTTCAACGAGTTGTTCAAGGCCATCTGACGGGCAGGCTGCCGTCGAGGCAATCGCCCGGCAGCCAGTTGATTGCCCGGCCGGCCGGCCGGCGGTGCGCGGGTGTATCAGCTGGCGACTTCGTGCGACGCCATCAGCTCGATGGCCCGCACCAGCGCCGAGTGATCCAGGTCGCCCATGCCGTTGGCCGCGCAAACCTGCATCAACTGCGCAGCACCGGCCGTCTGCGGCAGCGCGACACCCAACTGGCGGGCGCCTTGCAAGGCCAGATTCAGATCCTTCTGATGCAGGCCGATGCGAAAGCCGGGGTTGAAGGTGCGCTTGATCATGCGTTCGCCATGCACCTCGAGAATCCGGCTGGACGCAAAGCCGCCCATCAAGGCCTGTCGGACCTTGGCCGGATCAGCGCCGGCCTTGCTGGCAAAGACCAGCGCTTCGCTGACGGCTGCGATATTCAGTGCGACGATGATCTGATTCGCCACCTTGGTGATCTGGCCTGCCCCGACATCGCCGACGTGGGTGATGTTCTTGCCCATCAGCGCCAACAGCGGCTGCACGCGGTCGAACGAGGCCTCGCTGGCGCCGACCATGATGGTCAGGCTGGCCGCCTTGGCGCCGACTTCGCCACCGCTGACCGGTGCATCGACATAGTCGCAGCCGAGCTCGGCGATCCGCTTCGCGAAAGCCTGGGTTTCGATCGGCGAGATGCTGCTCATGTCGACCACCAGCTTGCCCTTGGTCAGGCCGCCCGCCACGCCGTTCTCGGCGAACAGCACCTTGTCGACGTCGGGTGTGTCCGGCACCATCAGGAACACGATGTCTGCCGATTCGGCGACCGCGCGGGGGGAGTCGCAGGCCGTCGCGCCGGCGTCCACCAGTTCGGCGGGCACCTTGCTGCGGGTGTTCACGAACAGCTGGTGTCCGGCCGCACGCAGATGGCCGGCCATCGGCGCACCCATGATCCCGAGGCCGACGAATCCGAGCTTGAGAGAAGAAGCAGTGTTGGTCATGGCGAGACTCTTCGTGATGGCGGTGAAACTCAATATTGTGAGGCGATCGGAGCGGCCGACGGATCGCGGTATTTGTCGCACAAGGCCTGGCTTTGCATGCGCAACACGCCCAGATCACTGCCGACACCGACGAAATTCATGCCCATTTCCAGGTAGCGACGCGCATCGGCTTCGGCGGGTGCCAGGATGCCGGTCGCCTTGCCGGCGGCACGGGCTGCGGCATGAACCTCGGCAATCGCATGCTGGACCTCCGGGTGGCTGGCGTTGCCCAGATGGCCGTAGGCGGCCGCCAGATCCGACGGGCCGATGAACAGGCAATCGATGCCGTCGATGGCGGCGATCTGCGGTGCGGCCGCCACGCCGGCGCGACTCTCGATCTGCACCAGCACCGCGATGTTGTCGTTGACCAGCTTGAAATAGTCGGCGGTCGAACCATAGCGGTTGCCGCGGTGCGACACCGACACGCCACGCACGCCCTGCGGTGGATAGCGGGTGGCGGCCACGGCGGCCGCCGCCTGCTCCGCATTCTCGATGAACGGAATCAGGAAATTGCTGCAGCCCGCATCCAGCAGGCGCTTGATGACCACGGTGTCGTTCCAGGGCGGGCGAACCACCGGCGCACTCGAGCTGTCCTTCAGTGCCATCAGTTGCGGAATCAGCGACAACACGTCGTTCGGCGCGTGTTCGGCGTCCAGCAACAACCAGTCGAAGCCGGCCACGCCCAGCACCTCGGTGGTGATCGGGCTGCCGAGCGACAACCAGCAGCCGATCAGCCGCCGGTCGCCGGCGAGCAGACTCTGGCGAAACCGGTTGGGCAACGCGGAATAGGGCGTGGACGACATGGCGGCTTGGTCTCCGGGGATGTTTGATGGGTGCCGGACCGCCAGGGTGCGCCGGCTACTCATCAGTCATCGTACAACAACTGCGACAGTTGTCAATCCAATGCCGTGGTTTACGCGAGTTCCGGCGCTGCGCCTTCATTCGCCCGCCGCCTGCGTTCGCGGCTGTTGGCGAGGTGGGTGCGCATGGCTGCCCGCGCACCTTCGCTGTCGCGATTGGCAATTGCCTGGTAGATGCTTTCGTGTTCGGCATGGACTCGCCGCAGGTATTCACGCCGCTGCGGGCTGAATGCGTCGGGTTTGTCCAGGCGGGCGCGCGGAATGATCATCGAGCCCAGCGTCGAGATGAGCTCGGCGAAATGCTGGTTGAGGGTCGAGCGGGCAATCTCCAGGTGGAATTGGAAATCGGCGCCGACCGAATCCTGCCCTGCCTCGATCGCGTTCGCGAAGGCGTTCAGCGCGGTCCGCAGCGATACCAGGTTGTCGTCGGAGCGGCGCTGCGCGGCCAGGGCCGCGGCCTCGGTCTCGACGCCGATTCGCAGTTCGAGCACCGCGATCACGTCACGCAGGGTGGCGAACTGTTCGGGCGCGATTCGAAACGGCGCCGAATCGCCGAAGCCGACCACGAAAGTGCCCACGCCGTGTCGGGTCTCGACCAGTCCGGACGCCTGCAGCTTCGACAGCGCCTCGCGTACCACGGTTCGGCTGACGCCGAATTCGCGCATCACCGCCGCTTCGGTCGGCAACTTGTCGCCGGCCGGGATCCGGCCGTCACGAATCCGGTCGCCGAGCGATTCGACGAGTTCGAGTGCCAGCGTGCGTGGTTTGCGCCGCGGCTCGGCAAGATCGATCACTGGGTTCATCATGGGCCTAGGGTAAACACTTATTCGATGGCGATTGACGTAATCGGGAGGCTTCGTAGAATTGGCTAAGTTGTACGACAACTGATGACTTGGTGCAAGATCGCGATACTGCTACAAGCCCGCCGATCGATCAACCCCGGTGAACCCTCAGGATCCTGAATGCTGACCAAGCCCGCTTCTTCGATTCGTTTCGGCCGACTGCTGCTGACCGGTGCTGCCGGCAACCTGGGCCGCGAGCTGCGTCCCCGCCTGAAGGCGTATTGCGACACGCTGCGGCTGAGCCATCGCTCAGAGATGGGTGCGGCGGGCGTCGGCGAAGAGATCGTCGTGGCCGCGCTAGAAGACCGCTCCGCGGTGCTCGATCTGCTGAAGGGTGTCGATGCCGTGGTGCACATGGGCGGCGTCTCGACCGAACAGCCGTGGGACGCCATCCTCGCCGGCAACATCGTCGGTGCCTACAACCTGTACGAGGCAGCACGGCGCAACGGCGTCAGGCGCATCGTATTTGCCAGTTCCAATCACGTCACGGGCTTCTATCGGCAGGACGAGGTGATCAGCCCGCGTGATCCGGTCCGCCCGGACGGCCTGTACGGATTGAGCAAGGCGTTCGGTGAAAACCTGGCCCAGTTCTACTGGGATCGATATCGCGTCGAAACCGTGAGCCTGCGAATCGGCTCGTCGTTTCCCGAACCCAAGGACCGCCGCATGCTGGCCACCTGGATGAGCTTCGACGATACCGAGCGTCTGGTGGTTGCCGCACTCAGCGCCCCGGTGGTCGGTCACAGCATCATCTACGGCATGTCCGACAACCCGCGCACCTGGTGGGACAACACCTCGGCCCGCCACATCGGCTATCAGCCGCAGGACAGCTCGGAAATCTTCCGCGACGCCGTCGAGGCGCGACAGCAGGTACTCGACGCAAGTGACCCTGCCGTCATCCACCAGGGCGGCGCCTTCGTCCGCACCGGCCCCTTCGAGTGACGCATCGTCAGCACATTTGTTCAGCCATAGACCCAAACCAGGAGACCTCCATGATGATCCGCCGTTCCCTCATTGCTGCCGCTGCCACAGTGGCAATCCTCGGTGCCAGCTTCGGCGCCGCAGCCCAGACCATGAAAGCCGCCGACGTCCATCCGACCGGCTACCCGACCGTGGTTGCGGTCGAGAACATGGGCAAGAAGATCGAAGCCGCCAGCGGCGGCAAGATCAAGTTCCAGATGTTTCCGGGCAGCGTGCTCGGCGGCGAAAAGGAAATGATCGAGCAGACCCAGGTCGGCGCGATCCAGATCCTGCGCACCTCGCTGGGTCCGATCGGCACGGTCACGCCGGAAGTCAACATCTTCAACATGCCGTTCGTCTTTCGCGACATCCCGCACATGCGCGCGGTAATCGACGGCCCGATCGGCCAGGAACTGCTCGACAAGGTCAGTGCGTCGTCGAACCGGCTGGTCGGCCTGGCGTGGATGGACGGCGGATCGCGCAGCCTGTACACCAAGAAGCCGGTCAAGAGCATGGCTGATCTGAAGGGCCAGAAGATCCGCATGATGGGCAACCCGCTGTTCGTCGACACGATGAACGCGATGGGCGGCAACGGCATCAGCATGGGTTACGGCGAGGTCTTCACCGCGCTGCAGACCGGCGTGATCGACGGCGCCGAGAACAATCCGCCGAGCCTGTTCACGGCCAACCACTTCAAGGCCGGCGCCAAGTATTACGCGCAGACCAATCACCTGATCATCCCGGAGATCCTGGTGATGTCCAAGGTGGCGTGGGACAAGTTGTCGAAGGAAGACCATGCCATGTTCAAGAAGGTGGCGCGCGAGGCCCAGATGGAGCAGCGTGAGCTGTGGGACAAGGCGGTGGCCGACTACACGACCAAGCTGAAGGCCGAGGGCGTCGAATTCATCGCCATCGACACCAAGCCGTTCTACGACGCCACCGCACCGGTGCGTGCGAAATACGGCGCGCAGTTCACCGATCTGATGGCGCGGATCGCTGCGGTCAAATAGTCTGCGATCGCCCCGGCCGCGAAGCCCGCTTCGCGGCTGCAGGTCGCTACCCGATATCGAGCGTCGACCAGACGCTCTCCAGCCATCCGGACCACTCGACCGCGCAGACCCTGCCGCTTAGGCAGAGCGAGCCCGGGATAGAGGCGGGCCCTCCGGCGGCGTCAGCGAGGTGAACCATCTTGGACAACGTCTTCAACCAGGCCATGGACAAACTCTACCTGGCCTGCATCTGGATCGCCGGCACGGCAATCTTCGTGATGTCGCTGATCATTCCCTGGGGTGTCTTCACACGCTACGTGCTCGGCACCGGATCGGCGTGGCCGGAGCCGATCGCGATCCTGCTGATGATGTCGTTCACCTTCATTGGTGCGGCGGCGGCCTACCGGGCCGGCGCACACATCGCGGTGGCGATGTTCACCGATCGGCTGCCGCTGGCACTCAAGCGCAGCGGCGAGGTGCTGGTGCATGTGCTGATGCTGCTGGTCAGTGGCTTCGTGGTCTTCTACGGCACCCGACTGTGTCTCGAGACGATGAATCAGTCGATCAGTGAGTTGACCTGGCTCCCCGTCGGCGTGACCTACGCGGCGATACCGATCGGCAGTGCGATCACGGTGCTGTTCGTGCTCGAGCACCTGATCTTCGGCTCGCAGGCCAACCGCCCGATCGTTCGTTACGAAGAACAAGACGCCGCGCATCCCGATGCGGTCGAGGGAGCGCTCTGATGGACATGTTCGTATTGCTGGGCAGTTTCGCGGTGCTGATGATCATCGGCATGCCAATCGCCTACGCGCTGGGCTTGTCAGCGCTGATCGGTGCGGTCTGGATCGAGCTGCCGCTCGATGCGGTAATGATCCAGCTGGCGTCGGGGGTCAACAAGTTCTCGCTGCTGGCGATTCCGTTCTTCGTGCTGGCCGGCGCGATCATGGCCGAAGGTGGCATGGCGCGGCGCCTCGTCGCCTTTGCCGGTGTGCTGGTCGGCTTCATCCGCGGCGGCCTGTCGCTGGTCAACATCATGGCCAGCACCTTCTTCGGCGCGATCTCGGGCTCGTCGGTCGCCGATACCGCGTCGATCGGTTCGGTGCTGATTCCGGAAATGGAGAAAAAAGGCTATCCGCGGCCATTCGCCACCGCGGTCACCGTCAGCGGTTCCATCCAGGCGATCCTGATCCCGCCGAGCCACAACGCGGTGATCTACTCACTCGCGGCCGGCGGCTCGGTGTCGATCGCCGCGCTGTTCGTTGCCGGCATTTTGCCAGGCCTGCTGATGGGCCTGACGCTGGCCGCACTGTGCCTGATCATCGCGAAGAAGGAAAACTACCCGAAAGGCGAGGTGATCCCGCTGCGCCAGGCACTGAAAATCGTCGTCGAGGCGATGTGGGGAATGATGACCATGGTCATCATCCTCGGCGGTATCCTGACCGGTGTCTTCACAGCCAACGAGTCGGCGTCGGTCGCCGTCGTCTGGGCATTCTGCGTGACGATGTTCGTCTACCGCGACTACAAGTGGCGCGATCTGCCCAAGCTGGTGCACCGCACGGTGAAGACGGTGACAATCGTGATGATCTTGATCGGCTTCGCGGCGTGTTTCGGCTATCTGATGACGCTGATGCAGATTCCGCTGAAAGTGACCAGCTTCTTCACCAGCGTGTCCGACAACAAATACGTGATCCTGATGCTGATCAACATCATGCTGTTGCTGCTCGGCACGCTGATGGACATGGCCCCGCTGATCCTGATCCTGACGCCGATCCTGCTGCCGGTCGTCAAGGCACTGGGTGTCGATCCGGTGCATTTCGGCATGATCATGATGGTCAACCTCGGCATCGGGCTGATCACGCCGCCGGTCGGTTCGGTGCTGTTCGTCGGCGCGGCGGTTGCCAAGCTGAAGATGGGCGTCGTGGTGCGGGCCATGAAGCCGTTCTTCCTGGCGCTGTTCATCGTGCTGATGATGGTGACTTACATCCCGTGGCTGAGCCTGTGGCTGCCGCGCCTGATGGGTCTTTGACCCCCCGGAGCGCACCATCGTCGGACCGGCCCGGCCGGATCCGCGGTGGTCCTGATTCAGTCGGAACGAACGTTTTCAACGCAATGAGAACCATTTGAGATGTCGATGACCGAAACACCACTGGCGATGGGCAGCGCGGCGCGGGTGCGGTTCGACGCGAGTGCGCGTTATCCCGATCCGGCCATCGATGTGCTGGATGAGCGCTTTCTGAAACTGCGCTTGTTCAGCGCCGGCGTCGAACAGCTGGCGACCGGCTTGCGCTGGGCCGAGGGGCCGGTATGGTTCGGAGATGGGCGTTATCTCTTGGTTTCCGACATCCCGAACAACCGCATCCTTCGCTGGGATGAAACCAGTGGCGCGATCAGCGTGTTCCGCCAGCCGTCGAACCATGCGAACGGCCATGCGCGTGATGCGCAAGGTCGGCTGATCGGCTGCGAACACCATACGCGGCGAATCACGCGCACCGAATACGACGGCCGCATCACCGTGCTGGCCGATCGATTCGACGGCAAGCGCCTGAACTCGCCGAACGACATCGTCTGCCAGCGCAACGGCCACATCTGGTTCACTGATCCGAGCTTCGGCATCATGGGCCACTGGGAGGGTGATCCGGCCGAGTCCGAGTTGCCGCACGCGGTCTACCGGCTCGATCCCGGCAACGGTGAACTGCAGCAGGTGATCACCGGCCTGGCGGCCCCCAACGGCCTGGCCTTTTCGCCCGACGAATCGATTCTCTACGTGGTCGAAAGCCGCGCCGAGCCGCACCGCCTGATCTGGGCCTGGGATGTCGCGTCCGACGGCAGCTTGTCGAACAAGCGGCTGGCGATCGATGCCGACGGCCACGGCGCCTTCGACGGCATCAAGGTCGACGTGCAGGGCCACCTCTGGTGCGGCCTCGGCAGCACCGGCGCCCCTGGTGCCGATCCGGCTGCGCTCGACGGTGTGCGCGTCTACGATCCGGCTGGCAAGGTGCTCGGCCACATCCATCTGCCCGAGCGTTGCGCCAACCTTTGTTTTGGTGGCGCGAAGAACAACCGGTTGTTCATGGCCAGCAGCCATTCGATCTACGCGCTGTTCGTCAATGTGCAGGGCGCGGTTTGAAGATTCGCGGTGGCGCAGCCAACGGCTTTATCCAACCCGAGTGAGTACCTGATGAAGCAGTCGACCGGACGAGCGCCGCTGACGATCTCGATGCACGAGCGCGACAACGTCGCGATCGTCGCCAACGATGGCGGCTTGCCGGCCGGCGCGGTGCTGGCATCCGGACTCATATTGCGCGAGCATGTGCCGCAAGGCCACAAGGTGGCGCTGGTCGATTTGCCGAAAGGCTCGGCGGTGCGCCGCTACGACGTGACGATCGGCGAAACGCTGAACGACATCGCGGCCGGCAGCTGGGTTCACGAGCGCCTGCTCGCGATGCCCGACGCCCGATCGCTCGAGGGGCTGCCGATCTCGACCCGCAAACCCGAACCGCTGCCATCACTCGATGGTTATTCCTTCGAGGGTTATCGCAACCCGGACGGCTCAGTCGGCACGCGCAACATCCTGGCGATCACGACGACCGTGCAGTGTGTTTCGGGCGTGGTCGATTTCGCGGTGCAGCGTATCAAGTCGGAGCTGCTGCCGAAGTATCCCCATGTCGACGATGTGATCGGGCTCGAGCACACCTACGGCTGCGGCGTCGCGATCGATGCGCCGGATGCCGATGTGCCGATCCGCACCTTGCGCAACATCAGCCTGAACCCGAATTTCGGCAACGAGGTGATGCTGGTCAGCCTGGGCTGCGAGAAGCTTCAGCCGCACCGCCTGATGCCGCCGGGAACGATCCCGCTGGTCGACGAGGGCAACGTCGCCGATATCGGTTCCAGCGCCGAGCCCAAGCTGGATGTGGTCTGTCTGCAGGACGATGCCCATGTCGGCTTCATGTCGATGATCGATTCGATCATGACCACCGCCGAAGAACACCTCGAACGGCTCAACGCGCGGCGCCGCGAAACCGTGCCGGCCAGTGAACTGGTGGTGGGTGTTCAGTGCGGCGGCAGCGATGCGTTTTCAGGCGTCACCGCCAATCCGGCGGTCGGCTTCTGCACCGACCTGCTGGTCCGCGCCGGTGCGGCCGTGATGTTCAGCGAAACGACCGAGGTGCGCGACGGCATCGACCAGCTCACCTCGCGTGCCACCACGCCGGAAGTGGCGCAGGCGATGATCCGCGAGATGGCCTGGTACGACGCCTATCTGAAACGCGGCGGCGCCGATCGCAGCGCCAATACGACGCCGGGCAACAAGAAGGGTGGTCTGTCGAACATCGTCGAGAAGGCGATGGGATCGATCGTCAAGAGTGGCCGCTCGCCGATCTCGGGCGTGCTGGCGCCGGGCGAAAAACTGCGGCAGAAGGGCTTGATCTACGCTGCGACACCGGCCAGCGATTTCATCTGTGGCACCCTGCAGCTGGCCGCCGGCATGAACCTGCATGTATTCACCACCGGACGCGGTACGCCCTACGGGCTGGCGCAGGTTCCGGTCATCAAGGTGGCCACCCGCAGCGACCTGGCGCGCCGCTGGCACGATCTGATGGACATCAATGCCGGTACCATTGCCGATGGCACGGCGACGATCGAGGATGTGGGCTGGGAGATGTTCCACCTGATGCTCGACGTGGCCAGTGGACGCAAGAAGACCTGGGCCGAGCAGTGGAAGCTGCACAACGCTCTGGTATTGTTCAACCCGGCACCGGTGACCTGAGCTTCGATCGGGTCGGGGCAAGGCGACATCGCCCCACCGTGCAGGAAAACCGCATGACGACACGACCCTCGACTCCGCAGGCAGGTGCGCAACCATGAATCCGCGAGACCTTCTGCGCCAGATGTTCGACGCCGCGGTGGCGTCGGCACAACCGGCGCTCGTGATCCCTCCGTTCTTGCCGAAGCAACCACCGCGCGGCCGCATGATCGTGATCGGCGCCGGCAAGGCGTCGGCCGCGATGGCGCGAGCGGTGGAAGATCATTGGGACGGCCCGATCGAAGGTCTGGTGATCACGCGCTACGGTTATGCCGTGGCCTGCGACCGGATCGAGATCGTCGAGGCCGCCCATCCGGTGCCGGACGCCGCCGGCCTGGCCGCCGCACAGCGGCTGCTGAAAATCGTCGAGGGGCTGAGCGAGGACGACCTGGTGTTGTGCCTGATCTCCGGCGGCGGCTCGTCGTTGATGCCGCTGCCGATCGACGCTCTGACGCTGGAACACAAACAGGCGGTCAATCGCGAGCTGCTGAAATCAGGCGCGACCATCGGCGAGATGAACGTCGTGCGGCGGCACCTGTCGGCGATCAAGGGCGGGCGGCTGGCCGCCGCGTGTCACCCGGCCAAGCTGATCACGCTGGCGATCTCGGATGTGCCCGGCGACGACCCGATCGACATCGCGTCCGGTCCGACCGCACCCGACCCGACCCATTGCGCCGATGCGCTGGCGATCGTCAAGCGCTACGGCATCGAGTTGCCGGCCGCGGTGCGCGAGGTGCTCGAAAGCGGTCGCGGCGAATCGATCAAGCCGGGCGATGCTCGCCTGGCCGGCAACGAACTGCACCTGATCGCAACGCCTCAGATGGCGCTCGAAGCAGCAGCAAAAGTGGCGCGCGACAACGGCGTGCTGCCGTACATCCTCGGCGATGCGATCGAAGGCGAGGCGCGCGATGTCGGCAAGGTGCTCGGTGGCATCGCGCTGCAGGTGGCCGGGCGCGGGCAGCCGGTGGCCGGACCGTGTGTGTTGTTGTCGGGTGGCGAGACCACGGTGACGGTGCGCGGCAACGGCCGCGGCGGACGCAATGTCGAGTTCCTGTTGTCGCTCGGCGTCGCGCTGAACGGCCACCGACGCATCCACGCATTGGCCGGCGATACCGATGGTGTCGATGGGCAGGAAGAAATTGCCGGCGCGATTCTGACGCCCGACAGCCTGATGCGTGCCTGGGCGCTGGGCATCAAGCCTCGCGAGTGGCTCTCGGATAACGATGGCCACGGCTTCTTCGAGGCATTGGGAGACTCCGTGATCACCGGGCCGACCCTGACCAACGTGAACGACTTCCGGGCCATCTTGATCGAGGGCGGGGCGGAGGTGGGGTAGGGGTGGCTCAGGGGTTACGTTGCTTCAGTCTTCGGGTTGACTGATTGCCGTTTGCCGCTACCGAGCGTGGCCGAGGCCGGCGGGTGGCCGGATGCCTTCATGTCCTCCGCCGCTGCGCGGCTCCCCCTTTACTTCCGGGATCCGGCCACCCGCCGGCCTCGGCTTGGCACGGATGGCGACGTTCGGGATTTGAAATGTGCCCAGAAGATGGTGAGGTCGATGCGTGCCGTCAGCAAAAATTTAGCCCTGCCAATTCCGGTCCGGGTCCGCACCGAAGAAGAAAAAATTCAAGCGTGACGGGGATTTGCGGATCCTCATCGAAAACACGGGATTGCGATAGGCGGAACAGCAGGCGAAGATCGGCTCCTCTGAAATAACGTTGGGCCGCCGTCGAAAACCACTGAGTAAATCGTCTGAACGCATGTTTGAGCATTGGTCATGGTCGGGATCATCTGGCAGGTTCGGCGATTCGCGGAGGCTGGGTGTAGCGCGCCAGTGCGTTCGCTGCGGCAACGCTGCTTTCACTGTTCGCGGTCGGTCGCGAATTCGCAACCATCACGCTATCGTCGGAGCTCCGGCGGTTTCTGTCCGCGTTTGGCATCGTTGGGTCGGCGCGGTTGCTGAGTTCGTCCACCTGCCCAACCCGTCATTCAACCGGACGCCGGCAAGGCTGGCTCGCTTCGGCGAGGTGCAGCGGGGCGCCGGTCAATTCAGACGTTAGGCGTTACCAGCGCCGCAATTGATGACACTTGGAGCATCTCCCCTATGGCTACGCCTGATATGACTCAGCTCATTGCATCTCTCGGCTTCTTCAAGGATTGGACGAACTACCTTCTCGTAACCACTGTAGCCGCGCTTG